>JBBRXW010000190.1:0-4855 GCA_038238295.1 Flavobacteriales bacterium
ATTCAAAGGTGTCCGCAATTCATGGCTTACCGTTGATAAGAATTCGGCTCTCGCTTTCGAAGCTTTTTCCGCTTTCTCTTTTGCCAATTGCAATTCGTTGTTTTTTTCCTTTAGCAGCAAATTCGACTGGTTTCGAATAATATTGTTTTTATATAAAGATAAACTCAATAAAGACAAGATTGAAATCAATGCAATCGCAAGAATACTAATCAATTTGGCTACCTTATTGGCTTTTTGCTGCTCTTTGTTTTCCTTGTCGAGTTGCTCAATGGTTTTCAGCCTTTCATTATCTTTAAACTGCACGTAATCTTCGGTTCCGAGTTTTCGAATATTCAAAGCTGCGATGCTGTCTTTCAACTGCAAGTGTTTTTTTAGATAAAAATGCGCCTTATTGATGTCGAGTAATTTTTCATACACAAGGCTCAGCGACAATAAAATCTCGGATTTTTGTTCGATGTTATTATCTTTTGAATTTAACATAAAAGCGCGACTGAGATAATTCAATGCCAGATTGCTGCGGTCATTTTCCAATTCGATGGTACCAATTTGGTACAATGCTTCCGCCTTTGTTTTTGAAAAATCGTTGCCGTCAGGTTTGGCGATGATTTGATTAAAGATGAGAACGGCGAGCTTCGATTGCCCTTTAGCGCGGTAAACGATAGCTTTTTGAAGGTTGAGCAATTCAATGGCATCCGGGATTTTAATCGTATTGTAGATTGTCTTGGCCTTATCGAAATTATTTTCAGCAACCGAATAATTCCCGTTCTCCATAAAGCACAATCCGAGTTGGTAGTAGCAAAATGCCTGCTGGCTCGAGGGTTTTAAGGTGTTGTATATCGAGACACTTTTGTAGTAGGATTCGATCGCATCATCGTATTTTTTCAATTCAAAATAAATACCACCCAAAACCGAATTGGCATACGCCTCTGAAACAGCATTCTTGTTATTGTGCGCATAATCGATGGCTTTCTGAGCAAAGTCTAACGAATACTTGTAGTTATCGGTTTTAATGTTAAAATTAGAAAGCTCAATATAATAGGATACGCTATCCGTTTTTGTCGCATCTTTCTTTTGCTTTTGAGCGGATAATACAGTAGTAAAAAAAACAAAAAATAAAAATAGTGACCTCATGAATGGCTAGTAATTGTGTTCCAAGGGTTTAAAAGTATGAAATTATTTGGAAGTAGTTAACATAATTAAATCAATTATTCTCGACGAATAACCAATTTCATTGTCATACCAACCCACTACTTTTACCATTTTGTCGATTACCGAGGTCAATTGTGCATCAAAAAGACACGAATTCGTATTGCCGATAATATCTACAGAAACGATCGGATCATTGGTATACGCGAGGATTCCTTTGAGCTCCTTTTGTGAAGCGTTTAGAAAGGCAGCATTGATTTCTTCAATCGTCACCTGCCGTTTTACATAGCAGGTAATGTCAGTCAATGATCCGTCAGGTACCGGAACGCGAATGCCACTGCCTCCAATTTTTCCTTCAAATTCTGGGAATATTTTGGTCAATGCCTTGGCGGCTCCGGTCGTTGTTGGTACTATCGACTGGCTTGCGCTCCTGGCACGTCTCAAATCTTTGTGCGGTTGGTCGTGCAAACTTTGGTCGGTGGTGTAGGAGTGAACCGTTGTTATATAGGCTTGTTCAATGCCGCACAATTGGCTAATAATCTTCAGCATCGGCGCGGCGTTGTTGGTCGTACAACTGGCGTTAGAAATTATTGTTTCGGTGCCATCGAGAATCGAATCATTGACCCCTAGCACCACTGTTTTTATAGCATCGACTTCAGAAGGGGCGGAAAGAATCACCTTTTTTGCTCCGGCCAAAATGTGTGCATTAATTTCATCAAAGGTGTTGTATTTTCCGGTCGATTCTACAACAACATCTATAGCTAGTGATTTCCAATCTAAATCGGCAATATTTTTTTGATGAAAAAACAAATACGGTTTTCCGGCTACCAGAATTGAAGTGTCATCAAACGAACATTCATAGGGCAAAACACCATGAATACTGTCGTATTTAATCAGATGCGCCATCGTTCTGTTGTCGGCGATATCATTGATAGCGACCACTTCAATCGAGGGATGATTCAAAAGCAAGCGGAACAAATTCCGCCCGATTCTTCCAAATCCATTGATGGCAATCCTTGTTTTTGTATTCATCAATAATTACAAAATGTGTTTAGCAGCTTTATAAGAAGAACGTACCAACGCGCCACTTTCAACGTGACGGAAGCCCATTTCCAAGCCTATTTTTTCGTATTTCTGAAACTGGTCCGGCGTGATAAACTCTTTCACCGGCAAATGTTTTTTACTCGGTTGCAAATACTGCCCGATCGTCACGACATCTACATTTACGGAACGCAAATCTTGCAACGTTTGTATCACTTCTTCCTCGGTTTCGCCCAATCCCAGCATAATTCCCGATTTGGTTCGGTTGATGCCTTTCGCTTTTAAGTAACGCAGCACTTCCAAACTTCTGTCGTATTTCGCCTGAATGCGGACTTCACGGGTCAATCGCCGAACGGTTTCCACATTATGCGACACGACTTCAGGGTTGGCTTCTACGATACGGTCTAAGTTTCTTTCAATGCCTTGAAAATCTGGAATCAGAGTTTCTAATGTCGTCGTTGGATTCATACGTCGGATCGCTTTCACGGTTTCAATCCAAATGATCGAACCGCCATCTTTCAAGTCATCACGATCAACACTAGTGACAACGGCATGTTTGATATTCATAATCTTAATCGAACGCGCGACTTTCTCCGGCTCATCCCAATCAACGGTTTCCGGACGCCCGGTTTTCACCCCGCAAAAGCCACAGGAACGCGTGCAGATATTTCCTAAAATCATAAAGGTCGCCGTGCCTTCACCCCAGCATTCCCCCATGTTTGGGCAACTTCCGGAAGTGCAAATGGTATTCAGATTATATTTATCCACCAAACCGCGAAGCTCGGTATATTTCTGTCCAATTGGCAATTTTACCTTGAGCCATTTCGGCTTTCCGATGGGTAAAGTACTGTCTAAAACGTTTTCCATAGCAACAATTTTTGCACGACAAAGATACGCAATGTAGTTTGTTTGCAAATGCGATTTGTCGTTAATTTAATGGTAATGAAAATGCGGTTTTTCAGGAGCTGTTCCTGCTTTCCTCTGTATCTTTTGTTGCGTTGCACTCCACAAAAGGATGCCGTTGCAATCAGGGCTAGGGCAGTTGCTTATTCGAGAAAATCTAAGTCCCGATCATGGGTTTCTTTAATGGTTGCAGCAGCATAAATGGCCAATGCAAAAACAATCCCGCCAACAATTAATGCCGATTGAATTACCGTATAATGTGCCTTAAAATAATTGAAACCCAACAGCATGACCGCCAATAAGCCGCGTACCATATTCGGAACGGTTGTCGTAGCGGTGCTTCGTAAATTGGTGCCGAATTGCTCCGACGCCACGGTCACAAACATTGCCCAATAGCCATTTCCAAAACCAATACAGACACAACACCCATAGTACATCGTTTCGGTGTGCGTGCCGCCGAAAAACAATAAGACAATGCCTGTAATGGCAATGCCCATCATCAATAGGATGGCTTTCTTTCTCGAATGCAGCGCATGCGAAATAAACCCGCTCGAGAAATCACCCGCCGATGCGCCAATATACGCCCACATGATTGCTTTTCCAGGTTCGAGGTTGGTGATTCCCAATTCTGCTGCAAATTGATTCGCCATCATGATTAAAATTCCAGTGGTAAACCAAATTGGAATACCAATCGCAATGCACTTCATATATTTCACGAACCGTTTTTTATCAGTAAAAAAGCAAAAGAAATTCCCTTTTGCAATTGAAGTTTTTTCTACTAAGTTTTTATACATACCGCTTTCCATAACGCCCACACGAAGCAATAACAACAGCAATCCTAAAATACCACCGACAAAATAGGCGGTAGTCCAATCATCTGCCAATTCAACGGTGCATTCCGCTACCACGGCGCCAAGCAATCCAAAACCGGCCACAATAGATGTTCCGATGGCACGCAATTCTTTCGGCAGGCTTTCGGAAACCAACGTGATCCCGGCACCTAATTCACCCGCCAGTCCAACACCTGCAATAAATCGCAAGCATGCATACATGGTTTCGGTATTGGCAAAATGCATTTGAGGTAAAAATCCACAGGCAATATTGGCCAATGAATACACTAGGATAGATCCAAACAACACCGACAATCGCCCTTTCTTGTCGCCTAAAATTCCCCATAAAATTCCACCGAGCAACAACCCGATGACCTGAAAATTGATAATATGTGTGCCGGCCACATCCACATCCAAACCGAGCGATTTCAAACTGGGAATGCGTACGATTCCAAAAAGCAATAAGTCATAGATGTCAACAAAATAGCCTAGCGCGGCAACAATAACTGGAAATCCTAATAAGTAGTGTAGTTTTTCTTTTGAAGTAAAATGTGCCATAAGCGCGAATCGGTTTTATCAAATGTATTAAATTACTTTAAAAAGAGGCAACAATATTCGAGGATTTCAAAATCCATTGTATTGAAAGTTGTTATCTTTGTTATTCACAATTTAAGAACATAAACTATGAAAAAAAGCCTGATAATGACTGGTATTGCAGTGGTAATTTTGGGGATGCCTAAAGCCAATGCGCAAATTAATTTGGATGAACGTGCGTTGGGTGCGGTACAAAAAGGGTTGGCTGGCCTTACTTTCAGCGATGCTGATGCCGCTGCCTTATCGAAAGAAGCCGTTGATAAAATGGATAAAGAAAGTGCTGTTGCCGGACCAACCGATCCGTATACCGTACGCCTGAATAGAATTTTTTTGAAACATAA
>JBBRXW010000191.1:0-4850 GCA_038238295.1 Flavobacteriales bacterium
CAGCAGATTTACAGTCTGCCCTCGTTGGCCGCTTGAGTATCTCCCCGGTTTTTTTGATGCTAACGCCTGCAAATATAAAAACACTTTTGATGTCTGCAAATTTAATTCGGAGATAAATAGGAAGTTATTTTTAATACATTGGAATTGAATCTAATAAAAAAATCTCCCGTGAAGGAGATTTTAATATCTTGATAAATTGTAATTATGATTTCAGAAGTTCGGCTACTTTTGCCTTCAATTCAGCGCCTCTCAAATCTGTCGCGACCACTTTCCCTGTCGCATCTAGGATAAAAGTAGATGGAATTAATTTGATTCCGTAAGCTATAGCAATAGGATCTTCCATTTCTTTTAGATTCGAAATTTGTGTCCAAGTAAGGTTGTCTTTGGCAATCGCTGCTTTCCATTTCGCCGCGTCATTATCCAAAGAGATGCTGATAACGTTTAATCCTTTAGAATGATATTCTTTATACAAAGCCACCATATTCGGATTTTCCTGACGACACGGCATACACCATGAAGCCCAAAAATCAACCACTGTGATTTTACCTAAACTTTCTTTCAAAGAAACTTTTTTTCCATCCGAATTCGGTGCTGAAAATTCTGGAGCCATTGTTCCGATTTCGACTTTAGAAACTGCTGCTACCGGCTTTCCTAATTGGTCTAGTTTCGTTTTAATCGCTTTTCCGTGTTTGGTATCTTTCACCGATTTATCCAAACTATTGTAAAATTTAGTAATCTTCGCTACATCTGGTGCCATTTGATTGAACATGCCTTCGATAATCAATGCCGAGATGAAAGCTTTCGGGTGAGACCCCACATATTCGTCCGATTGTTGTACAAACTCTTCCTGAAATTTGCCATATTCTTTACGCAGAACATTCATCGCAACAGTATCTTTCTTTTGCTGCGCCTCGTTCATCTTAATCATATTGTCCTGTTGGAATTTCATCATCTTTTTCTGGATGGCTATTCCTTTTTCCTTATAACTGTTGAGCTCCTCGTTGTTATACGTACCGCTAACTTTAGTGATATTGATGCTGTCTTTATTGATTGTCATCTCGATATCGCCGTTTTCTAAAATGAAAGGAATTTTCCCTTGAACGGTTTCTACCTGCACCAAATACATTTCCGGTTCTTTTGCCGTTCCTTTAAATGTAAATTTTTCTTTTTCTATTTTTACGGTATCTACAGCTTTCAACTGACCAGTTTCGTCCTGCATTTCTAAAGTAACCGATTTTCCATCAGCTATACCTTTGATAGTTCCCGTTACAATGTATTCGTTTTCACCAGCTTTATTGCATGAAATCAAAAGCGTAATGGCTGAAAGTACTAAAAGAATTTTCTTCATTTTTCTATTTAAATTTTGGATTTTAGTCTGCAAAAGTATTTAAATTTATATGGTATGGCTACTTTTTGAACTTAATTTTTTGTTATTGTTTGGGATCTAATTATTTTAAAGTCGATGGACAGACAAAATTCGTCAGCTTCACATCGGTATTTTTAATGCCGTTGAATCCTTTTTCAACATTGATTAAATTATGAAACCCTCTTGCTTTTAAAATCGATGCCATAATCACCGAACGGTAACCTCCGAGGCAATGCAGGTAAAATTCGCCTTCTTTCGGAACGGACGCAAAATTAGAATTGACGGTATCCAACGGGATATTCAACGCATTCTCTACATGCTCCGCTTCGTACTCGCCGGGTTTTCTCGCATCAACGACAACACTTTGTGGTGAAAACGCGGTAGCGAATTGTTCCGGCGAAATAGAGGCAATACTATCAACTTCGAAACCGGCACTTTTCCAGGCATCGATACCGCCACTAAGAAAACCCAACACATGATCAAAGCCCACGCGGGAAAGGCGTGTAATGGTTTCTTCTTCTCTGCCTTCTGGAGCGACCAGTAATAAAGGTTGATTCACATTCATGATTAATGCGCCGACCCATGGAGCGAAATTCCCCTGAATGCCAATGAATATGGCTCCCGGGATATGGCTTTTTACAAAATCATCTTCATGACGCACATCTAGAACAACGGCATCGGTTTGATTTGCAAGTGTTTCAAATTCTTTTGGCAATAATGCTTTGTTTGATTTTTCGATGACGGCATCCAGACTTTCGTAACCCTGAATGTTCATCATTACGTTCTGTGGAAAATATGCTGGCGGCAACCCCAAACCATCGAGCAATTCCTTCGTGAATTCCTCTTTGGTCATGTCGGCACGCAATGCGTAATTCGTTTTCTTCTGATTGCCTAACGTATCGGTGGTTTCCTTGCTCATGTTTTTTCCGCAGGCACTACCGGCTCCGTGACTTGGATAAACGATCAGATCATCAGGTAAAGGCATGATTTTATTGCGCAGCGAATCGAAAAGATAGGCTGCTAATTTTTCTTGTGTCAGATCATCAGTGAATGCTTGCGCCAGATCGGGACGGCCGACATCGCCAATAAATAACGTATCTCCTGTAATGATGCCCTGTTGTTTTCCGTTTTCATCCATCAATAAATAACAGGTACTTTCGAGAGTGTGTCCAGGTGTGTGCATTGCTTTAATGGTATAGTCTCCGACTTTAAATTCTTGGTTGTCAGTGGCGATAATTGATTCAAATTCGGGTTGAGCACTTGGACCGTAGACGATTTTTCCGCCAGTCTTTTTGGCTAAATCCAAATGGCCTGAAACAAAGTCCGCATGAAAATGGGTTTCAAAAATATATTTAATCGTCGCGTTATCTTTTTGCGCTCTGTCGATATACGGTTGCACTTCCCTTAGTGGGTCGAATATAGCCGCCTCGCCATTACTTTCAAGATAATAAGCAGCTTGAGCCATGCATCCGGTATAGATTTGTTCGATTTTCATAACGTAAAATTTAAGCGGTAAAAATAAGCAATAATTACAAAACAAAAAAGAGCACCGCAATCGATACTCTTTTTTCGTCCAAAGCTATAAAGTCTTTATATTTTTTTCTCCGCTTTCTTAGCGCAGCAACTGCCTTTCCCTTTCGAGCAGGATTTCTTCTCCTTCATCGAACATTCTTTTTTGGCAACTTCTTTTGGTTTTTCCTGAGCGATGCCATTCATTGAGAATAAGAAACCGGCTAACGCTAACATAGAAAGTGATTTTTTCATTGGTTTTTGATTTAAGATTGAATTTTTAAAATTTGTTGATTCAAATCTAAAATTTATATTTGATGCTGGACTGAATTTTAACTTTCTGTTGCATGTTAAATTACTGTATTAAAGCTTCCTTAAGAATTATATAGATTCCCATAACCAAAACAAACCATCCAAAAGCGGGCTTTAATTTGGCGCCGTCGATTTTTTTGGATAGCTGCGTACCAATCAGCATGCCGATGATGGCGATGGCTGTGACAGTAAGAAGGAGTTGGTAATTCAGTACCACGCCGCCAATGACATCGGCTGCAAAGCCAATCAAGGAATTAATAAAAATGATGAATAGGGAAGTGCCGACTGCTTGTTTCATCGGAAGGTTCGCAAAAAACAATAAGGCAGGAATAATCAAAAAACCACCACCGGCACCGAGAAATCCGGTAACGAAACCGACAAGAAAGCCAATGACTCCCAACCGGACATAATTGATTTCCGATGGTACTGATGTTGCTTGTTTTCGAATCATCGAGAACGAGGCAGCAACCATCAATAGGCCAAAAACGATCATGATTAGGATGTTTTTGGTTACTTCGAAATGATTGAAAATCAGTAAAGATTCCGGAATTTTTGGAAGCAGAATTTTGCGAACCAGCACTAAAGAAACCAAGGAGGGAATAGCGAAATAAAAAGCGGATTTTATTTTTAAATTGCCAAGAGTATAGTGACGAAAGGCTCCGGTCATGGCAGTAAAGCCAACAATAAATAAAGAATAACTGGTCGCATTTTCAGGATCAATTTTAAACAAATACACTAAAATCGGAACGGTGAGAATCGATCCGCCGCCGCCGATCAATCCCAATGAAATACCAATGACAACTGACGCTAAATACCCGAAATATTCCATTCTCAAAAGATGTACTACAAAAGTGCATTAATTTTTGATACGATGGAATATTTCGAGAACTATAATTATAGGATGTTATTCCTGATTGCTTACTTTTTGGTAAGGGAAAGCAGAGAATATATGTCTTTTGGCGAACCTACCCGGAGAATCTGCGTTGACCATTTTGATATACGTTGCTTTAGGAACGCTAATGTATTCATAGACACTTCCGTTAGAAAAGTTAACTGTCAAACGGATATTTTCATACTTATAATCAACAATTGTAGCCGTAGCAATGGTATCCTGATATTCAGGTAAACCTTGCTGAATGGTTTCGGAATTGATGCTCACCAAAAAATGGTAGGCTTCGATAATTTCCTTGCTTTTTTCCTCAGCGTCTTTCAATCCGGTGTCATTGCCCTGAAATTTATCAGGATGACTTTCCTTCATTGCGTTGCGATAGATTGTTTTCAATTCTTTTAAAGCTACTGTTTTCTCAACATTCAAAAGCTTTCTGTATTCGACAATTTTTTTCATAAAAGAGGTAACATATTGATTTCTAAACTGCTTTGTTTGGAAACCTGGATTTCAAATTTTTTGCAAAAGTAAATCTTTTAATGGAATGTAAACGAATTATTTTTCATTATTATCGGATGTTCATGACTTTAACGAAACCGAAAGCCATTCCACTTTAATTTATACTTATCTTTGTCGGGTTAAACTAAAATCACCCCATGAAAAAAATTTATTTAATAATAGCTCTTTGTTGCTCTTTGGCTTCCTACTGCCAAGTGGTCATTAATGAAATTGATGCGGATACGCCAAGCTCCGATACTGTTGAATTTATCGAATTGA
>JBBRXW010000192.1:0-4825 GCA_038238295.1 Flavobacteriales bacterium
CATTGGATTAGTGTTGATCCTGTCGAGGATTCCTTGGGCACTATGGTTTTAACTGAAAAAGTCCTCATAAAGGACTTTTTTTAGCCATAAGAGTTACCCGTAAATCGATTCCAAAAAATACATTTTAAATGAGAAAAATATTCACGCTATTTTTATTGTTTGCTTTCATAGGTATTGCCAATGCTCAAATCGGTTCTAAAAATAAAGCAAAAAATTCAGTTTTAAAAGATACCATTTCGATTGTGAAAGTGGGAACGGCAATAGTGCAACCGGAAATTATTTTCAACGATACAGTAATTGCCGTCAGCGGTAAATTCAGGCTTTATAAAAAGAATGTTCATGCTTCGTATTATGCCAACAAATTTAATGGTAGGAAAACGGCAAGCGGTAAAAGATTCAGCAATAGCAAATATACCGCGGCGCACCGGAAATTTCCTTTCGGGACCATTCTTAGGGTAACGAATGAAGAGAACGGACAATGTGTGTTGGTTGAAGTTACCGATCGCGGACCATTTTCGAGAGGCCGTGAAATCGATTTATCGAAAAGAGCATTTATGGAAATCGCTTCCAATAAAAATAGCGGCAGTATCGTCGTTAAAATTGAAGAAGCGAATTAACTCCAGCTTCGAAACGGTTTTAGGCTTAAATAGGCGTTATAATAGCGAATATCATTGGTCACTTCTTCGCCCAGCCAATCGGGTTTTGTAAATGATTCTGCTTCTGAACTCAATTCTATTTCTGCAAGGATTAATCCTTGATTTTCTCCTGAAAAAACATCGACTTCAAAGATGTGTTTCCCAACTTTAATTTCATAGCGGATTTTATGGATAACGCCTTCCTCGCAAAGTGCCAGCAGTGGTTTGGCTTCGATTAATGAAATTTCAGTTTCCCATTCAAAACGTGTCATTCCAGAAGCACTACTTTTTCCTTTGATGGTCAGAAACCCGCTTTCTCCTTTAATGCGAACACGTACGGTACGCTCTGGATTCGAATTGAGATAGCCTTGCGCTATACCATGTTTAGAAAAAGCCGCCGCTATAAAAGCATCAGAAGTAACCAGGAATTTGCGTTCTATTTCTACCATTTTATTTTCAATGTCATTCCATTCAAATATACTATTTTTATAGATGAAAGCGAATAGTTTTGCTTCTCTATCTAAATTTGTGCTATGGAAGAAACCGGCAACCACAGAAAGATTATCCACGTGGATATGGATGCTTTTTACGCATCTGTTGAACAAATGGATAATCCCGAACTACGCGGAAAACCTGTAGCTGTTGGTGGCGGTGGAACCCGTGGCGTGGTTTCGGCAGCAAGTTATGAAGCTCGAAAGTTTGGAGTGCGAAGCGCACTCAGTGGTTTTCAGGCTAAAAAAAATTGCCCGGAATTAATTTTTGTAAGGCCACGATTCGATCGCTATACTGAAATATCCAAAAAAATCAGAAAAATTTTTCTCGATTATACCGATTTGGTCGAGCCGCTTTCTCTCGATGAAGCGTATCTCGATGTGACACAAAACAAGAAAGGGAATCCCAGCGCCACATTAATCGCGCAGGAAATTCGAAAGCGCATCTTTGAAGAAGTTGGGTTAACGGCATCAGCGGGAATTTCAGTTAATAAGTTTGTGGCTAAAATCGCTTCCGATTATAACAAACCCAACGGACAGAAAACCGTAAATCCGGATGAGGTCGTGCCATTTTTGGAAGTATTGCCGATACGGAAATTTTATGGTGTCGGGAAAGTGACGACAGAGAAAATGTACCAACTGGGGATTTTTACCGGAATGGATTTAAAAAGCAAACCCATCGAATTCTTAGAAAAGCATTTCGGTAAATCTGGAAGATTCTATTACCATGTCGTGCGCGGCATTCACAACAGTGAAGTCAAATCCGAAAGAATCGCCAAATCGGTGGCAGCGGAACATACTTTTAATGAAAACCTGTCTTCGGAAATCTTCATGCTCGAGAAATTAGAAACGATTGCCGCAGAACTCGAAAGGCGCTTAAAGAAATATCAGATTTCAGGGAAAACAGTCACCTTAAAAATCAAATACAGCGATTTTACATTGCAGACACGGAGTAAAACGCTGCCGTATTTTATTTCCGATAAAGCATTGTTATTTGAAACGACCAAAGAATTGTTGTTCCAAGAACGTATGAAAGACTCCGTTCGACTTCTTGGAATCTCTTTAAATAATCTAAACACGGATTTAAAAAAGACCGTTGTCGTGCAATTGAAATTTGATTTTTAATGCATAAAAAAACCCCCGTTGGATAACGAAGGTTTATATTCAAATTCAAAAATCTATTTTTCTATTTCAGAAACTCTTAAGGTATTCACCATTCCTTTATCAGCAACAGGCATCGCCGCTAAATTGATTAGGAAATCGCCTTTCGCTACAAAATTCCTGTCGCGTGCCATTTGGTTGATATCCGTTACGGTATCGTCGGTGCTGACATATTTGTCATAATAGAACGATTTTACACCCCAAAGTAAATTCAATTGCGTCAATATGCGTTTGTTTGAAGTAAAGACCAGAATATGCGCGGACGGCCTCCAGGCAGAGATTTGAAAAGCAGTATACCCACTATTCGTCAAGGTACAGATGGCTTTAGCTTTGATAACATTTGCCATCATCGCGGCGTGATGGCAGATGCATTTTGTAATGAATCTTTTGGTACGAACTTGCGGCGTGTTTTGCGGCACCTGAATCAGTGGAGAATCCTCCACAGCTTCTATGATTTGAGTCATTTTTTCGATGACTTGCACCGGATAATTACCGACTGAAGTTTCTCCCGAAAGCATTACAGCATCCGCACCGTCCATTACAGAGTTTGCGACATCATTGACTTCTGCTCGTGTTGGCGTCAGGCTGGTGATCATCGTTTCCATCATTTGTGTGGCGATGATTACCGGAATACGGGCTGTTTTGGCACGGTTGACTAATTTCTTTTGAATCAATGGGACTTCATGTGCGGGAACTTCCACTCCTAAATCGCCGCGAGCTACCATCAATCCATCGCAGAAAGCTACGATTTTGTCAATGTTCGCCACACCTTCCGGCTTTTCTATTTTCGCAATGATTGGAATTTTATGATCAGAATGTTTCGCGATAAGTTCTTGCAACTCCATTAAATCTTCAGCCGTTCTTACGAATGAAAGTGCAATCCAATCGACTTTCTGTTCGATGGCAAAAATGGCATCTTTGATATCTTTTTTTGTCAATGCGGGCAATGATACTTTGGTGTTGGGCAGGTTGACTCCTTTTTTTGATTTCAATGGACCACCCTGAATTACCCTGCAGATGACTTCGGTGTTTTTGTCCGTTTCTACCGCTTCGAAAATTAATTTTCCGTCGTCCAAAAGAATCCGTTCCCCTGCATTGACATCTTTTGGAAACTCTTTGTAGTTCATATAAACACGTTGCGCCGTTCCCGGAACATCTTCTGCCGTCTGGAAAGTGATGAGATCACCATCATTAACGACTACATCTTCAATCATGACACCGACACGGAGTTTTGGTCCCTGAAGGTCGCCTAATATTGCGGTGGTATATCCGAATTCATCATTAAGGCTTCGTATTAAATCGATTTTTTGTTTGACATCGGCATAATCTGCATGGGAAAAATTGACTCTGAAGACGTTGACGCCAGCATCAATCATGTCTTTTAAAACTTCTTTCGTGCTGCATGCCGGGCCGAGGGTGGCTACAATTTTCGTTTTTTTGTTTGTTGGCATTAGAATTAAAAAATTAAATTGTTTTTTGATTTTATGGTATCCGGAATAACAGCATAGACTGCCGAAATCCGGTCGATTTTTTTTAATTTGGAAAGTATTTCTTCTGTGGTCAAAGCTGTTTTATTATTTTCTATTTTTAAAAAATAATCCACTTTTTTAAGGTCTGAAATCAAAAAGACTTTCGTCGCAATTTCGACGTTGGTATTTAAAAACAGATTCTGTCCGGTGCTTTTTTTTTGGACAACAATTTCATTTTTATTTTGGATTAAGCTCCACAGTACATCGTTGTTATGATCTTCAAAAGTGTATTTTGTAAAAAAAGCTTCACCTTCTTTGACGGTTACTCCGATCTCTTCTTTGCTTTTGCTCAAAATAATGGGTAATTCCTGATTGATAAAGTAGGCTAAGCGATACTCTTCCAACGAAGAATGAACCGCAATGAGGTCATAATCAACTTCATCGAATTCGTCAAGATATAACTTTAAGACTGCCATTTCAGAAATAAATAAGCCGTAAAGATACTACTTCTTATTGATAAAAATAGTTAGAAACCGCTTGTTAACTATAAATTACCAACGAAAACGTTATAGCTTTAAGAGATTTGAATTATTTAGAATCGATTTTGTTTTGTAAAGCAAAATAAGCTCTTTGTGATGCTTTTTCTTCAGCTTTCTTTTTGGAAGTTGCCCTTGCTTTCGCAATGATTTTCTGGTCGATACTTAATTTGACGCCAAAAAGACGCTCGCCGGTAATTCCGTTGTCTTCGAAAACGTCATAATGAAATGATTTTTTTTCTTTTTGGCACCACTCAATAAGAAGACTTTTATAACTGATGACTTTGCCTTCCAGTTTGGCAATATCAACATATGGAAGAATGACTTTTTTCTGGATGAATTTTTCACAAAATTCGTAACCTTGGTCCAGATAAATCGCACCAACCAATGCTTCGAACACATTGCCATGAATATTCTCTCCGAAGTGCGAAGAAGGAACTTTACTTTCGATTAAATCAATTAGATTAAAATCTCGGCCCAATTCGTTGAGGTGTTCCCGGCTGACAATCTTAGATCGCATTTTTGTCAGATAC
>JBBRXW010000193.1:0-4794 GCA_038238295.1 Flavobacteriales bacterium
CTCGAACAATATTGCTATTGGTACCAATACGGATATTCAAAATCCGACGGCTAACGATCAGCTGTCGATTGCGAATGTCGTTTATGGTACCACACTTTCTTCAACTACACTAGGGAAAATAGGCATAGGCGAACCGAGCCCCAATGCAAAACTGCAGATTACTTCATCAAATCAGACCACACCGGCCAATACCGATGGCATTATCATTCCGAAAATAGATGCTTTTCCGTTAACAAACCCTACAGCTTCACAAAATGGAATGATGGTTTATTTAACAGTAACTATTGGACTTAAAGTTCCCGGATTTTACTATTGGGATAATGCCACAACAAGTTGGCTTGCCGTTGGAACTAAAAGTAATTGGGCATTGACAGGCAACACCGGAACAAATGTTACCAACAACTTTATTGGAACTATTGACAATGTTGATGTGTCGCTTAAAACCAACAATACAGAAGTCATGCGGTTATCTGCAGCTGGGAAAGTCGGTATAGGTGCCGTGATTCCATCGGCCGAACTCGAAGTAAATGGTTTTACCAAACTCGGCTCTCCAGCACCGGCAGTAAAAATGCTAAAGTTAACAGGAACTACAGCTGCCATTCAGGGAAATCTAACCAATATCGCTCATGGTGTCACTAGTTCTAAAATCCTAGGCGTAACGGTCTTGGTAGATTATGCAGCAGGTTTTAGTGTTCCACCTTCCTATAACGGCAGTGCAGGTTATGAATTTGATTATTACATCACAACCACCAACATCGTGATCTGGACAAAAAGTGGGAACTCCGTCAGTATTTTAAGCAAACCCATTCGGATTCTAATGACTTACGAACAATAAGTAAAGTTTGTTGCGCGAGCATCTCCATCTTAAATAAGAGAAACATATTGTAAAGAATACCTACTACCATCACGGCTAGGGTAGAAAGATTCAGAGTTTTAAGAAAGTTTTAATTTTTTAATCCTAGTGTGTTTCATTACATTTGGAAAATGAACATCGAATCGCAATTAGAAAAAATTTCGAGCTTTCAGCATCTTGAATTGCTCGCCAATCAAGTCGTCGAAGGGTTTATATCGGGAATGCACAAAAGTCCATTTCATGGTTTCTCAGCGGAATTTGCCGAGCATAAAGTATATAATGCGGGAGAAAGTACCAAGCACATCGATTGGAAACTATTCGCCAAAACCGACCGCTTATACACCAAACGTTATGAGGAAGAAACCAACCTACGCTGCCACCTGATCCTCGATAATTCAGCGTCTATGCATTATCCCAAACTCAAAACCGACCAGCCATTCTACGAAAGTAAAATAGGATTTTCGGTTTTAGCCTCTGCTGTTTTGATGAATTTACTAAAGAAGCAACGAGACGCTGTTGGATTGAGTATTTATTCCGACACCTACGAATATTACGCACCCGAAAAAGGAAGCGACCGCCACCATCGGATGCTGCTGAATATTCTAGAGAATACGTTAGAAGCGCCTTCGGTGACCAAAACGACCGACACCATTACGTTCCTGCATCAGATTGCGGAGAAAATGCACCGGCGTTCGATGATTGTTATTTTTACCGATATGTTTCAATCGGGGAACGAAGAAGCGCTTTTCAACGCGTTGCAGCACCTCAAGCACGACAAGCATAAAGTGGTTTTATTCCACGTGGTCGATAACAAAACAGAGCTTCATTTCGATTATGATAATGCCCCTAGAAAATTCATCGACATCGAAAGTGGGGATGAGGTGACTATTTTTGCGGATAATGTCAAAGAAATCTATGAGCAACAGACGCAGCTTTATTTCAAAAAATTGGCCCAAACTTGCGCGCAAAATAATATAAAATACGTCCCAGTAAGTGTCGGTGCCAGTTTCGAAAAAATCCTAACAACCTATTTGGTTGAAAAGCAATCTTTTGGTTAACCCATTTTAAATTTAAAAAATATTTTCATACAATCGCTTGTAGATACAAAAATCTATACTATATTTGCAACCGCAATTAAGCAGAGGTTTGGTAGTTCAGTTGGTTAGAATACATGCCTGTCACGCATGGGGTCGCGGGTTCGAGTCCCGTCCAGACCGCTAAATTGGGAAAAGGTTTTCAGAAATGAAAACCTTTTTTGCCCAAAAAAAGGTTCCTCTGATGCAGTTCTTCCCGTAAGAAAAGCATCCAAAATAGTTGTGTTGTTTTCGCTACGACTTTGTAACTCGTAGCATGGTTTAGTAGTTAGACCAATGAAAAGCTTTCCACTTTTGTGGATAGCTTTTTTGTTTTTAGGGAAGTTCCGTCCTGCCAAAACCCTATTTTAGAAACCTATCTTTTGTGCCATCAAACTATTTTTTTACTATTTTTGAAAATTAAAATGGTACTTTTAGACCGTCTTACAATCCGGTTGCCTTCCAAGAATATGAAAAAAATAATTCCGATACTACTTCTGACAGCGGCCTGTTGCTACTCTTGCCAGTATTTTAACACCGAGGTTCCCGACAAAGACGCGCTGTTGCAAAAGGAATTAAAATCAATCAACTGGAACCAGGTCGATGAACTGCCCACTTTTTCGAACTGCGATTCGGTGACCGACGCAACAGATAAGAAACACTGTTTTTTCAACTACCTGACGCAACTCATCCAACAGAAACTCAACACCGATACGTTGCCGGTTTTATACCCGCAACTCGACACCATACATGTCAAAGTGACTGTGCTGCCGAACGAAACATTCGAGTTCGAACCACAATTTGCCGACAGTCTCTCGTACAATACCAAAAAAATCGACAGCATCATCAAGGCGCGTTTGGTCGATTTTCCCAAAGTGCATCCCGCCATCAAGCGCGGCATTCCTGTTAAGACACAGTTTGTGTTGCCGGTGATTTTAAATGTCGAAAAGAAGTAGGAGCCACTCCAGCTTTCGCCTTTATCTTTGTTCGTGCCTCACAAAGGATACCGGCTCTATCTGGGCTAGGGCATTTCGCTAGCAGGAAAACTTTCGTCCCTTCCATTCGTACTTTCCAAACAGAGAAACCACGGCCACTAGTATACAAAAGAACGGATATACCAAACTGCCCAATAGCAAATAACGCATGCGTTTCTTCATCATAAAGCGGTTTGTTTTATACAATAAAATGTAGTCCGTGATAAATTTAAAGGCGAGCAAAACCAAAAAGTTGCGACAAGGCAAATACGAAGAAAGCACCAACAACCAACAGAGAACAATCGCCAGATTTCCAGCAAAAACAATCAGCGCCAAATCTTTTCCAAACACGCTGGTATACGAAGCCGTTTTCGATGCCCAACGCACCCTTTGACTCAGTAAACCAGACCAACTATCCATCGGTTGAGTTTTGACAATCGCTGCTTTCGCTTTGAGATACTGTACCTTTTGAGGATATTTCTGAACCGCTTTCTGCAACAGAAACACATCGTCGCCGCTTGCCAGTTTGTTATTTCCGACAAAACCTTGCAACTCCTGAAACAGTGATTTGGTATAACAGAAATTGGCGCCATTGCACATAAATCCCAACTGCATTCCAAAACTTCCGATTGTTGCGCCCTGAAGGCTTGTCAAATCCAATTGCTGGAAATGATGCAGGAACGATTTATTCGTATCGTACACAACGGCACCCGCCAACATCGCCACATCATGGTTTTGGATGTATTCGTCTAATGTGGCAAGCCAATGCTCCGGTACCGTACAATCAGCATCGGTTGTAACCACCCATTCGTTTTTGATAATCGGTATTGCTCTCGAAATAGCGTCCTTTTTTGGCGAATTCGACAGCCGGATGTTTTCTAAAAGGGTCGTTTTAAAAATGCCATTCTCCATACGCCAATTGTAAACGGTGCGCACCGAATCATCTTCCGAAAAATCATCCACGAGAATAATTTCGAACAAATCGATCGGGTAGTTGAGGTGTTTGATGCTGTCTAAAAGTGCCGGAAGGTTGTTGCTTTCATTCCGAAATGGAACGACAATAGCAAAGAAAGTTTTGGGTTGGCATTCGGTCGGGTGATAGGTTTTGATTTGGTTGAACCCAGCAATCAAGTGCCCGATAGTGACAACATACACCAGAAGAAATAGTAGTAAAATCAATGTCATGCGACAGGTTTCATTTTAAAATTTAATACAAAATAACTTCCGAGGACCACCGGCAAGACCACATTCAAAAACCACATCAAGGTAGTAATAAAAACGACAATCCATTCATTGACACCAAGCAATCCGAAGAAAAAAACCGCCACACTACCTTTGACGGCAAAATCCAGAAACTGGAACGATGGAAGCGAAGACGCCAAAAAATAAATACTGGTAACTGCCGACATCAATATCAGGTATGGCAGTTGGACATCAAAAGCCAAAAACAGAAAATAGTATTGATGCGAGAAAACCAGATACCGGCAAAGTCCCAATGCCATATTTTTTCGATGAATCTGCCGAGGAACCTGATTGATTTTGTGGAGGAATTTCTCAAGAGAATATCCTTTTATCGTGATGCCTTTTAAGAAGAAGGAAGCCAGCAGCAAGGAAACAATCAATGCAAAAAGAATCGCGACAGTTTTGGTCGTTATGATACTAAAATTCGCATTGAAATATAGCAATCCAAAAACGCCGAAAATCACGGTCAATGCCATTTGGATGCCGTTGCAAATCAAATTCAAAAAAATGATTTTTTTCGTTTTTGCTTTTTCAAAAAACAAGGCTTTCCCGGCATATTCTCCCAAACCGTTGGGCGTGAAAATCCCTGCTGTTAAAGCACCCAAAACTTGTGCGGTGGCTTGTGCTAACGAAATGGGCTGCAGGTACGAAA
>JBBRXW010000194.1:0-4793 GCA_038238295.1 Flavobacteriales bacterium
CCCAGCCGTTTTTAATCAATGGGATATTGCTGCCGACCGATGGCACATTAATCGAACCTTTCCGTCCGGAATGGCCGAGTTGGATACCAATCTTTGTTTTGCTGTATTTATGAACATAATTGACTACCTTTTTCCACTTAAGTGCTTGTTCTTCTGACCATATTCCGGCACAACCTAAAGTGATTCGTCCCATTTTTGAAACCGCAGCCATCTCTGTAATAATCAAACCAACGCCACCAGTAGCGCGCGCGCCATAATGCACGAGGTGCCAATTCGACACCAATCCGTTTTCTGCCGCATACTGTCCCATTGGTGACATTACGATGCGGTTCTTCAACTGCATATTGCGAAGGGTAAACGGCGTGAATGCCGCTGGCGTCTTCACTTTAAAATTGCCAATATTGCAATTGAATTCCGTCAGTACTTTTTCGGGAAAGGAAGGATCGCGCAACGCCAAATTCTCATACGTTACTTTCTTTGCACGTGTCATGACACCAAAAGCAAATTGCATGAAATCGTGCTGCATATGGCGTTCTATGTTTTCAAACCAATCGAGGGAAACATTTGCGGCATGCTGAATCATTTCGACACGGTTGCGTCTTAACTTGTTATACTTTTCGAAAGCTTTTTTGGTATTGTCTTGATGTTCGATAATGGAATCCGCTAACGCAATCGCACATTCCATCGCTAATTTTGTTCCCGAACCGATAGAGTAGTGGGCCGTGGCTTTGGCATCGCCCAACAAAACGATATTGTCTTTGTTCCAGTTTTTATTGGTAATGTTTGGGAATTGTCGCCAATGCGATTTGTTCGAAATCAAAGGATGACCGTCTAATTCTTCGGCAAAAATTTCTGATAATTTTTTGATAGTATCTTTTTCGTCCGTCGTTTCAAAATCAGCATTCTGCCAAGTATTTTCGGTGCATTCAAAAATCCAGGTGCTTCTACCTTCCTCGTATTGATAGGTATGGGCAATGAAAGTACCGTGAATAGTAGTCCTGAAAAAATAGGTAAAGGCATCCAATGGTTTTGTGGAGCCCATCCAAACGAACTTGTTCTTCTGAAGTTCGATTTTAGTACCGAACTGCTTTGAAAATTGCTCGCGAATTGGACTGTTAATACCATCCGCAGCAACGATATAAGTGGAATCTTTAAATTGGGTAAGGTCTTCTACAGGGTGTTCAAAATGAAGCGTAACACCTTCTTCGGTACAGCGTTGTTGCAATAACTGCAGTAAGGTTTTTCTCGAGCAGCCACAGAAACCATTACCAGAAATACGTACTAGCTCACCATCGCGAGCAACATCCAAATCATCCCAATACGCAAATTTGCTTCGAATCAAATCGTAGGATTTTGGATCGCGAGTCAGAAACTCGCTTAATGTTTCATCGGAAAAAACGACACCAAATCCAAAACTATCGTCGGCCTTATTCCGCTCGTAGAGATCAATCTGACATTCCGGAATTGCTTTTTTCAATAGAATAGAAAAATACAAACCCCCGGGACCACCACCAATTACTGTTATTTTCATTTTTAATTTCGTTTAATGGAGAAAATTTCCCCTAATCGCGCATAATTCGCTCCAGCCAAACGGGCTACGGGTTTATAGGTGTCCAGATTGATATGAAAATCATTGAGCATAATTTCATCATCGATATGAAAAAATACGACTCTGCCAATGATGATTGTGGAGCCGCCAAATTTATGATCTTCCAACGTGTAGTGATGCACCAACTCGCATTCCATTGCAACAGGGCTTTCCTTTATTCGCGGTGGTTTTACCTTTAATGAAGCAATCGGCGTGAGGTCAGCCAATTCGAATTCACTTTCGTGCGAAGGAATCGGGTGCGCCGTCATATTCATTTGCTCCGCCAGTTCTTCCGTGACCATATTGACCACAAATTGTTTGGTCGCGAGGACATTTTTCAGCGTGTCTTTAATGGCATTGTTCGCACGTGAAGCCGAAAACATCACATGTGGCGGGTCATCGCCGACAGCATTAAAATACGAAAAAGGAGCCAGGTTTAAAATTCCATCTTCGCTAATGCTGGAAATCCAACCGATGGGTCTTGGAATGATGGTTCCAGTCAGGATTTTATAGATAGATTTTTGGTCTATTTCGTTCGGGTCGAATTGCATCTTTATTTTGGTTTATACAAATTAAATAAAAAAAACAGTACTATCCTTCCCATCAACAGGAATAATGCGGCTATACTTTAGGAATTTAATAAAATAATTTCACTGGTGTTTTTTATATGGAGTATTTTTCTATTTTTATCAATGGCAACAGTAACTATGACGACAACATCTACAAAAGGAATATGGAAAGTGATTTCCGCTTCATCAATGGGAACATTGATTGAATGGTATGATTTCTATATCTTCGGGAGTTTGGCGGTTGTCATTTCAACCAAATTTTTTCCAGCTGGTAATCCCACCGCGGCTTTCTTATCGACCTTGGCCACTTTTGCTGCGGGTTTTGTCGTGCGTCCATTCGGGGCTCTTTTCTTTGGAAGGTTGGGCGATTTGATAGGAAGAAAATATACCTTTATGGTAACCTTGCTATTGATGGGAGGCGCTACTTTTCTAATCGGATGTATTCCTAGTTACGCATCGATTGGATACGCGGCACCGGTTTTAGTATTGCTACTGCGATTGTTGCAAGGGCTTGCGCTCGGTGGGGAATATGGTGGCGCTGCAACGTATGTCGCGGAACATGCGCCGAAAGGAGAACGCGGCTATTGGACATCATGGATTCAAACTACCGCCACTGCCGGGCTATTTGTTTCCTTGATGGTAATTTTGCTGACCAAAAACCTGCTTTCCAAAGAAGCTTTTGAAGAATGGGGCTGGAGAGTTCCGTTTTGGGTTTCGATTCTTATGGTTTTTGTTTCCTATTTGATTCGAAAAAACATGAGCGAATCGCCGGTTTTTGCTAAAGCTAAATCAGAAGGGAAAACGAGTACCAATCCATTGAAAGAAAGTTTTGGCAATAAATACAATTTGAAATTTGTGCTGCTGGCCTTGTTCGGAGCAACGATGGGGCAAGGCGTCATCTGGTATACCGGGCAATTCTATGCGATGAGTTTTATGAAAACGGTGATGAATATCGATTCGTCGCAAGTCGATGGTTTGTTGGGAATTTCACTGCTTTTCGGAACGCCTTTCTTTGTATTCTTCGGCTGGCTTAGTGATAAGATTGGCAGGAAAAGCATCATGATGTTTGGAATGCTGTGTGCGATTCTTTTGTACCGCCCGATTTATAAAAAGATGTATGAAACAGTCGACATCAAAAATAAAGTCGAAATTACTTCTAATGCAATGGCAATTGCTAAAGAAGCGAAGGACACTACTTTGGATTCTGTTACTACTATACATAAAGAATATAATGATGGAACCCAATTCGAAGAAATCAAAACGGTTCATCTCGCTGATAAACAAGCCAAGCCTGAAATAAAAACAACCATTACCATCAACTCCAACGACAAATGGATGCTGATTTTTTTAGTATTCGTTCAGGTGCTTTTTGTCACGATGGTTTATGGTCCGATTGCGGCATTTTTAGTAGAAATGTTTCCAACAAAAATCCGCTATACTTCGATGTCATTGCCGTATCATGTCGGAAATGGAATTTTCGGCGGACTGCTGCCTGCGATTTCAACCTATTTGGTGACCAATGCAAAAGAAGCGGATGATGCAGAGTTTTATCTCGAAGGGCTTTGGTATCCGATTATCATTGCTTCGATTTGTTTTGTTATCGGAATCTTTTATATCGATAGAAAAAATAACACTTCAAACGATTAATGATGAATGCATTGAAAAGAATATTAGGCGTCTTTTGGTTAGCATTGGCAATTGCTGCCGCTTATTTCAGCATCTTTATATTTGGGCTTCCCAAATTGGAAACTGGCAAACAAGACGATTTGGTTTTCGGCATTATCATCGTTTTTATCCTGACGCCTTTAATCGTCTTCGGGTTGGGAACCTTTGGTTACTTTGCATTAAAAGGAGAATACCAAACGGAAAAATAAAAATTTTTACATCCAAATGAATTAATACAATACCATGAGTTACTATAAAATTGACAGCTTAGAACAATACTTCAAACACTATAACAAGTCAATCCGTGAACCCCGTAAGTTCTGGGGGAAAATAGCGGAAGAAAACTTTACGTGGTATCAGCAATGGGATAAGGTAATGGATTTTAATATGGCGGAAGCCGAAATCAAATGGTTTACCAATGCACAAGTGAATATTGTCAAGAACTGCATCGACAGGCACTTGGCGCGGCGCGGTAATAAAACGGCTATTATTTTCGAACCTAACGATCCCAATGAAGAAGCCCAACATATTTCCTATAATGAATTGCATGAAAGAGTTTCTAAATTCGCCAATGTATTGCGTGAGCAAGGCATTCAGAAAGGCGATCGCGTGTGCATCTATTTACCGATGATTCCAGATTTGGCTGTCGCCACTTTGGCATGTGCTAGAATTGGAGCGATTCATTCTGTTATTTTTGCCGGATTTTCAGCTTCAGCTGTAGCGACTAGAATCAATGACTGCGACTGTAAAATGGTGATTACTTCCGATGGCGGTTATCGCGGCAATAAAACAATAGATTTGAAAGGAATTGTCGATGAAGCTTTAGAGAAATGTCCAGGTGTAGCGACTGTTTTAGTGGTGAAAAGAACCAACACGACCATCCGTATGAAAGAAGGACGCGACCAATTCCTGCAACCACTTTTAGACGCTGCTTCCGCAAATAATGCAGCCGAAATTATGGATGCCGAAGA
>JBBRXW010000195.1:0-4788 GCA_038238295.1 Flavobacteriales bacterium
CCAGGAACACCAATTACCGATTCTTCCCACGTATAAAGCAAGTCTTTACTTCGATCTACACTACGGCTCATAGACTCATACACCGAGCGTTTCTCAGCATTTGATTCTTGATTCAAAAGGTCCTTTAATTTTCCTTCTTCTTTGCTAAGCGCAGATTGCAGCGAATCGTAGAAACAGCTACTAAAAAAATAAGATTTTTATCGCTCAAACAAACCCAAAGTACCGCCAACCCAATCTTTGTCTTTGTTGAATTTGACGCCTATCATTTCTCCACGGCTTAAACGCACCAAGTTGCACAGTAGAGTAGGGACTTCGTCTTGTTTTCTCCAGACACAAAGAACCCGTACTTCGGCTTTTACTTTTCCGTCGGGCGATTGCACGATTGGGATATAATTGACTTTCTTCTGCAGGATATACAATTCTTTTTCGGTAACCGCTTCGATGTCTTCTCTTTTAACGTGGAAGATGACACCGGTTCCGGAAAATGAAAACAATGGTTTTAAAACATAATTTTCTAAGTCGGATGGAATTTCTTTTAAATCGCTCAATAATGTGGTCTCTATAAAATATTTCCCTTTTAAAAGCGGGAGGATAAATTTACTGATTCTAAAAAACCAATTTGGATGGCCTGCCCATTGAACGTCGAGGTCATCTGAAAAACTGAAATTCAATTTCAGGTCGTGGCGCAATTCCAATTCATCAAAAATGACACGATTGTAGATACGTTTCACTTCAGTCAATTCACCGTCTTCCTTGGCATAATATAATTTTCTACCCTTTTTAATAATATCGGTTATGCAGACAATCGGAATTCCAATATCCCTGTGGCAATAATAAAAATCGATTTTGGTGTTTTGCTTTTCAGGCTCAATCTCCAGCAGGATGACATTTTCTTTCGGAAGGCGGTTGCACATCGCTTCTTCAATAATTTCGAAATACTCCTTTTCGGTCATGTCATTAATAAATGGCGTCAGTTCGTTTAGAAAAGGATAATATTTTTTAAATTTTTCATACAAAACATACTGGTAATTGTAAAGCGATGGAAAACCCTGTACTTCAATCAGCTTCGGGATAATTTTGCCGTCTTCTTCACAAATCCCAAAATCAATGGCCAGAAATGTAGTGTGCTCATCTTCGTTCGGCACCTTCGTATTCAGTTCTAAGGATTCTTCGGTCAGTTGCTTGAAGTCTTTATTGCGAATTAATCGAATCACATCTTCACAGCCTTCTATGAGTTGCGCTTTTAATTCCTTCGAAATGAATAAAGGCGTTTCTGCCATCCGGAAAGTCGGCAAATAATTGAAATCGGCCGCAATATCATCTTGGAATTGTTGGTATTTTTCTACTGTAAAACACTCATTAAAAAGCTGTCTGTATTTTGGAATCATAGCGATAACATTAAATGATGAAGCGGTACTCCTAAAAGAATACAGAAGGCCCGGAGTAATAAATATCAGGAATCGGGAAAGTTAATTGGATAGCATTTTCTTGGTATTCATCAAATCATTGATGGCCATCCGAAGGAAATTTGGAATCAACGTTTCGTTGGTTTTGTATATTTTCTCTTCATCGAGCAAATCTTCTAGCATGTTGCGGAATTTCGCTCTGCCTTTCATGTTAATGATTTTTTCGCGTTTTTCAGCATTTTTCAGATTGGCGATAAAACTCAACGGATCGGCCTCGGGATGAAACTGCGTTCCGACAAAATACTCCGAAAAGCGAACGGCCATAATCGCTCTTTCAAAAGCAACGTGGTCCCGGATTTTTTCAAGTGAAATAATCTTGGCGCCTTTATCAGCAAACACACTCAGCTTCGGCTGCACGACCTGATAATCTCTAGAATCAACCGCATAGAACGGATCGGCCAAACCTTCAAACAATGGATCTTTATAGCCTTCTTTGGTTTTATGCACGGTCATCACACCAAATGAAGTGTCGTTGCGTTTGGTGATTTCAGCCAGACCAAAATGCTTGCAGGCCATCTGAAATGAATGGCAGATGAATAGTACGTGTTTCTTTACTTCTTTTTCTTTATTCCAGTCGACCAAGGCGTCGATAAAATGGTAGTAATTTTTGTCCCAGACTCCGTCTCCATCCAAAGGATTTCCCGGACCGCCGGTAGAAATAAAGATATCAAAATCTTTTACCGCCGGCAGTTGGCATTTTCTGCGGACATCAAAAATTTTAAAACTTAGGATATGATTAAACCGGTCGATAATGTCAATGAGGCAGCGCATACCTTGATTTGGCTCCCCATTGTACATATCTAAAATGGCTATTTTTATAGTATGTTCGTTCATAATCATAGGTTTTAACACCGAGTTGGTAGTACAAATATATTAATTAAAATATTACAAACCTTTAGTAAATTCAGCCGTAATAAAATCGACGACCTTAGTCAAATCATTCGTTTTTTCAAAAACAGCCAGTTGTTTGTCGGCGCCGGTACCATTTTTCATCATCGTATGCACATAATTGATTTGCTCGCGGCTGCCCAATTCATCAACGACATCTTCGATAAATTCGAGTAATTCGCAAATCAGCATTTTGGTTTCGACTTCTTTCTGCAATCCAAAATCAATCATGTAGTTGTCGATTCCGTAGCGCGCTGCCCGAAATTTATTCTCCTTAATCAAGGCCAGACGGTACACATTATAACTCATATTATTTTGGTTGAGTCGATACAATTTGGCAACAATAGCTTGAATTATCGCCACAATACACATGGTTTCATCAACTGTCAGGCTCATATCGCAAATACGGAATTCAATCGTATCATAGAAAGGGTGCAAGCGCAAATCCCACCAGATTTTCTTTGGATTATCGATGCAATTTGTTTTGACTAATGTCTCGAGATAATTATCATACGAGGCAACAGAATCGAAATATTCCGGCAAACCCGTACGTGGAAACTTATCAAAAACCTTCGTACGAAAAGATTTATAACCTGTTTGCCGGCCTTCCCAAAAAGGGGAATTCGTAGACAACGCAAAAATATGCGGCAGGAAATAACAGGCTTGGTTCATCAGTTGCAATCCGATTTCGCGGTTCTCGATGCCGACATGGCAATGCATCCCAAATATCAGGTTCGAACGTGCCGCGTCCTGCAACTCATTGACAATAGTGTGGTAGCGTGGATCATCTGTGATCGGTTGGTCTTGCCAGCGTGAAAACGGATGTGTTCCCGCGCCGCCAACAACGAGATCTTGTTTTGCTGCCAGTTCAACAATTTTGCTACGTAATAATTTTATTTCATCGGTAGCTTCCTTGACATTCTTGCAGATATTTGTTCCAACTTCCACGACCGATTGGTGCATTTCTGCCTTGACCTGTTCGTTGAGAAACACCTTCGCGCCGTCTACAATTTTCGACAAATGCGAACGCAAATCCCGCGTGTGTGGATCGATGATCTGATATTCTTCTTCTACTCCAAGAGTAAAAATGGGTAATTTTTTCATCATATTCATTTTTAGAAGCTCCTCCAGCTATCCGTTATTATCTTTTTTGTTTTGAGAGTGGTTCCTCGACTGCGTTCGGAAGGACAAAACAAAAAAGGATATCCACTGCTATCTGGGCTAGGGCTAATCGGTATTGCTAGTATTTTGGTTACTTTTCTGCAGCAGCGTCTTTGATAAAAGTTCCCCAAGTCAGGTTCATTTTCCCCGGCTTTTGTTTTTTAGCAGCAGCTATTGCCATTTTTGCAGCAGCTTCGACCACCCATTCAAAATTCTCAGCACCTACCGACGTATATTCCGCATCCGGTGCCGGATTTCCAAAATCGATGGCATAGGGAATTCCATCACGAACAGCAAACTCCACCGTATTAAAATCATATCCTAACCCTTTGCAAAGGCGAAGGGTGTAGTCTTTTACGGTAGCCAATAATTTTTTATCCATTGTCGGTCCGTCAATCACATAGCGCAAATGATGTGGGTTTCTCGGCTCGTATTGCATAATATGTACGTCTTTTCCACCGAGACAATAGACACGGAAGTACTCAGTAAAAACAATCTCTTCCTGCAGCATCATTACAAGCTGTCCGGTTTCTTGGTGTTTCTGCCAGAACTCCTCTTTATTTTCGAGACGGTAGACGTTTTTCCAACCACCACCGGCATAGGGTTTCATATAAGCCGGAAATCCGATGTAGTCGAAGATGCCTTCCCAATCCATTGGATATTTTAAATTCCGAAAGGATTTAGACGTTGTATCCGTAGGATGTTCTGCCGAAGGTAGTATAACCGTTTTTGGCAGTGGAACGCCCAAAGTATCCGCCAAACAATTGTTGAAAAATTTATCATCAGCACTCCACCAAAATGGATTGTTGATGACATTGGTTCCGGTCAAGGCTGCATTTTTTAGATAGGCACGATAAAATGGCACATCCTGAGAAATGCGGTCGATGATGACGGCATAGTCACCTCCTTTATTTTGTATGACCTTATCGATAGAAACCGCTTCGGCTATAATTCCTTTTTCATTTTTGGAGTTGACCCTTTCGATAAAGGCATAAGGGAAAGTATCTTCCATTCCGAATAGTATTCCAATTTTTTTCATGGTGCGCTGTTTTATATTTTAGAAAAATTTAATCCTTGATAAATAATGCGGGAACATCTGCCGCCAAACTGGCCAGTCGTGTTCTTGATCCTGACGGATGTCAAGCCAGTGCGGAATTTCCCTTTGCGATAAGACACGGCTTAATTTGAGATTGGAGTCGAGACAGATATCCCAATTGGACGTCCCGAGGATGATATCCATATTCCATAATTCGCGGTCATTCAGGCCGTGTAG
>JBBRXW010000196.1:0-4762 GCA_038238295.1 Flavobacteriales bacterium
AATTTTGGAGAGTAGCGCGGCGGTATGCGGCGTCAGTTCAGAAGGTTTTAGCACCACTTGGTTTCCTGCTGCCACGGCGGCAATCAGTGGACAAAGCGCTAGTTGGAATGGATAATTCCATGGCGCTATAACCAATACTTTTCCATAAGGATCGCTATAGATATAATCCCGCGAAGGAAAATTCAATAAAGACGGAAATACGGTTTTGGGTTTCGCCCAAGATGGTATGTTTTTGATCGTATGCTTAAGGTCTGAAACGACATAACTGGTTTCTGTCAAAACGGTTTCAAAAGCCGCTTTTTTGAAATCATCATGCAACGCTTTTATAATCTGATCTTCATTTTTTAAAAGATGGAATAATAATTTTTTGAGAGATTCTTTCCTGACATTGATATCCGTTTTATACTTCATAATTGATTTATTTGCCCTTTGTTTAAAAACCAACCTGATATCCTAAATAAATATCCGCTTGCTTCGAATTGCTTGTTAAGGCAGTAATCACAGAACTTGAACCTAAATAGAAGCCGTAGATACGAAAACCTAAACCACCGGTTAAGCCAGAGATTTCACTGCTTGACCAGCTAGAATAGATATCATAATTTTTTAATGAAAAACGCGGTGTCAATGTAATTACATCTTGCGCGGTTACCTGCGTATTTCCATCATTGTTTTTTAATTTTTTCTGACCATAAAGCGATACATAAAATTTAGGAATCACTTGTACATCGCCATAAAGTGAGAAGATGGTCGGTAATTTTACTTTAAAATCGGTATTTTTTGGAGTGACATCAAGATAGCCGCTATCGACTAAAATCTGTTCTACTTCCTTCAAGCTATTCGCATTGGAGAATGCGCTCAATTCTAAATGCTCCGCACCCTGAATGGATAAGTTATAGTTGGTAGCGGAATTATTATTGTCTTTAAAAGTCATGCTTCCGATATTACGTACTGCCAAGCCGGCATTGACGCGGTATCCGTCGGTATCTTTCCATTGGTAATTGACACCGAAATCGGTCGCAAATCCATTTAGTTTTCCAAATATTGAAGAGGAGTAATCATTAAAGTTGGTAAAGCTGTCGGCGAGTTTTCCAGAGTATGCGATATTGACATTGGCAGTAGTGTTGATCAACCTTGGCGTTGCAAAAGAATAATCGATGGTTCCTGAAAATCTATCAATACCTAAGTTGCTATACGAGCCCGGGAATAATAACTTGAATGAAATTCCGGCACTCAACCGATGAATCTCATCTTCATAAACATTTCTTGCGGCAGTTAATCCGATTTCTCCCCAAGTAGTGCTGTTCAAACGCTGATTATAATCGTCACTGATCGTGTTCTGGTTAATGATATTCAGTGGATTACCATTAATGATCGCATCCGCAAGTTTCGAATCGACATCAACAAGTGATAGTTTCGCATTGGCTTTAGAGTTGATTCCGAATACCCATTTTTCCCATTTCATCGCAAAGGAAGGCCCGTAGATTTCGGCATCGATAGTCATGTTGACTACTTTATTGCTTCTAAAAATTTGACTTTCAAGATTATTACCATTGACAATATCCTTAAAGCCGATAACATTATTAGAAGAGTTGATGCTAAAGCCAAAAACATTGACTTCATATTTCGAACTGATGTTCGATAGTTCGGCAGGATTGATCTCGGCATTTAAGAAGCCGGTTCTTCTAGAATTGCATATTCCAGCAAAATGTTCCTGAGCAGATACTATCGTAGTTAAAAGGAGAAAGGAAAGGATAAGAAAACTTTTCATAGTAATTTTTTTAAATGGTTTATAAATGCGCCACGGGTAAAGTTACAGAAACTTTGTTATATAATATTCCAAATTGTTTCATCAGGTACAGGTGCGGTGAGGGTGATATTTTCCTTTGAAACAGGATGAATAAATGATAATTTCCGTGCATGAAGATGAATACCGCCATCAGGATTGCTGCGGTCGAAACCGTATTTCAAGTCGCCTTTTATCGGACTTCCGATTGCTGACAACTGCGCCCGAATCTGGTGATGTCTTCCGGTATGTAGCTGAATTTCGAGGGCGAAATAATTTTGAAGTTCCTTGATGATTTTATACTCGAGCGAAGCAATTTTGCTGTCAGGAACTTCCTTCAGATGTGCTTTCGAGGTATTGTTCTTTTCATTCCTTTTGAGATAATGCACGAGCGCATCTTCGGCTTTCGGTGGTTTGTTTTTGACAACTGCCCAGTACGTTTTTTGAGTTTCGCGGTTGCTAAACATTTCATTGAGACGCGTCAGTGCCTTAGACGTTCTGGCAAAAACCACAATACCAGTAGTGGGCCGATCGAGTCGGTGCACAACACCCAAAAATACTTCTCCGGGTTTGTTGTATTTGTCTTTGATATATTCCTTGACCACTTCCGATAATGGCTTGTCACCGGTTTTGTCTCCTTGCACTAAATCGCCCACGCGTTTGTTGATGACAATAAGATGGTTGTCTTCATGGAGGATTTGGAGGTTGGTTTTGTCGGAAAGAATTTTCATAATGGTTTACGATAGCCGCGTTAGGGATTGTAGTAGAAATCCTGTCGTTGCGAGATGCTTGGCACTTTGCGTCAATGTACGGATGCCTCGCAAGGACAGATTGGCGCGGAAAGCCCGACCCGCAGGGAAACGCCCAAAATCATCGATCAATATTGCTCTCCCGAATTCGGAAAATCCTTCGATTTTACATCCGATACATATTGCCCGATGGCGTTGGTCATGTCTTCGTAGAGGTTGGCGTAGCGTCTCAAAAAACGTGGGCTAAACTCATTGTTCATTCCAAGCATGTCATGAATGACCAATACCTGCCCATCAACACCGCCGCCGGCACCAATACCGATGACCGGAATCGAAATGCTTTTGGCGACTTTTTCGGCTAAATGTGCCGGGATTTTCTCTAGGACAATCGCAAAACAACCCACACTTTCGAGCAGTTTCGCATCTTCTATCAGTGTTTCGGCTTCTTCTTCTTCTTTGGCGCGAACGGTATAGGTTCCGAATTTATAAATCGATTGTGGTGTTAGGCCCAAATGCCCCATGACCGGAATTCCAGCGTTGAGGATTTTCTTGATGCTGTCTTTGATTTCACTTCCACCTTCCATTTTAACGGCATGAGCACCGCTTTCTTTCATGATGCGAATCGCAGAGCGCAACGCTTCTTTCGAATCGGACTGGTAGCTTCCGAAAGGCAAATCGACGACAACCAAAGCCCGCGTGATCGCGCGAACAACCCCTGAAGCATGATAAATCATCTGGTCTAAGGTGATGGGAAGCGTGGTTTCGTGCCCGGCCATGACATTACTGGCAGAATCGCCAACCAAGATGACATCGATGCCGGCAGCGTCTACAATTTTTGCCATCGTAAAATCATAAGCGGTCAACATCGAAATTTTCTCGCCCTGTTCCTTCATTTCAATCAATGATTTGGTGGTAATTCTTTTGTAATCTTTTTTTGCGACAGACATAAATTTTATTTTGGTGGTGTAAAAGTACTAAAATCGATTTGGTTATAGAAGTGTCAAGGACATTTATCGGATGCGATTTTCGGTTTGATGGGAATCAAATAAATTTTATATTTACCAAGCTTTTAATTTATAACAAATAACCGGATCGGTTCTGCGTGCGATCGACATTTGTTTTTAAAAGATTTTAATGACCTAATTTATTGATTATGAAAAAAATTGCATTCGTTATAATGATTGTTTTCAGCATTCAGATGAACGCTCAAAATGATGCTATCAAAAACACAATTCAAACTTTTTTTGAAGGGTTTCATCATCGCGATACGGTTTTGCTGCATCAGGTGTGCGCCGATAAAATGATTCTGCAGTCGATTGAAGAAAACCAAACCGGCAATACGCTGACCGAAGAACCACTGCGTTTTTTCTATCAATCGGTGGCGTCGATGCCCAAAACGCTCAAATTCAATGAGCAAATTTTGAGTTATACCATTCAGGTCGATGGCACCATGGCTCATGCTTGGGCGCCGTATGAATTTTATATCGATGGAAAACTTCGCTACAAAGGGGTTGATGCTTTCACATTTTTCAAAGAAAAAGACCAGTGGAAAATCGTGTACATTATCGATACGCGCCGGAAATAATTTTTAGGAGCCGGGAACCTGCTATCCGCTGCCATCTTTTTTGCTTGTTTCATCGAGCGCAGTCGAAACATACCGTAGCGCAAAAAAGGATTTCCGCTGCTATCAGGGCTAGGGCCATACTCTAAAAGGCTAACAAAAAAGCATATAGAATTACTAACAAAACTTCTTGTCTTTGTTAGTAATAAAAGTTCTTTATAAAATCTTTATGCATCTAGCTTCTATTCTTATAAAATCCTTACAAGTTATGTTTTAACTTTGTCTTGTTAAATAATCAGACTACTTTGAAGCAGATTTTAAATTATACTAAAACTACCCATCAATATTTCGTCGCCATACTTTCCGTAAGCATCGTTTCGTTATTGTGTTTGTTTATTAGAAGTTTTTTCGATTATAAAGTCATTGGTTATTTGTTACTCGTGGTCGTTTCTTTGTTGGCTATTTTTTTAGAAATCTTGCCAGTACTTTTATCAGCTGTTTTGAGTGCTCTAATTCTTGATTTTCTGTTCATTCAACCATACTATACCTTGCATATTGATAGTGCTGAAGACGCATTATTACTCTTACTTTTCTTTGTCATTGCCTTAATTAATGCCGTGCTGACATTCAAAATTCGTAAAGCCGAACAACGCTCACAAATTAAAGAAG
>JBBRXW010000197.1:0-4760 GCA_038238295.1 Flavobacteriales bacterium
ACTTCAGGAAATTCAGGAACTATTCATGTTAAAACAACTGCGACACCGCCAACTTTCGACTCCATTTCTTTGGCCTCAGGAGTTATTTGTGATAACAGTGCTGCAACGTTTAATGTATTTGGATTATTACCTGGATTGGTTTCAAGATTATATTTTAATATTAATGATGGTACCACTCAAATTGCTCTGACTTCTGTCGCAGACAATTCCGGATTTGCCACTTTTTCTTTTCCATTAACTTTAGCTAACAATGGTCAGACATTAAAAGTTTTTACTGTTGAAAGAGAGGATAGCTTAGGGGCCGCGTCGGTCGAATCGAATAACGAAGTTTTCATAACCGGAGTTACCGCCAATACGACTTATTATGCGGATGCGGATGGTGATACTTACGGAGATCCAGCTACTCCATTATTAAGTTGCACCGGACCTCCGACCAGTGGAGGAAATCCTGCTGTTTTAGACAATACGGATTGTGACGATACCGACGCAACAAAGCATACTACTTTTCCTTTCTATGTTGATGCTGACGGAGATACCTACGGAACAGGTTCTGCCGTTTCGTTATGTGCCGTTGATGGTGCAACGCCACCAACCGCAGGATATGCTACAAATGCTACCGATTGCGATGATACCGCTCCAACGAAACATGATTCGTTTTCATTCTACGTGGATGCCGACGGGGATACCTATGGAACCGGTTCTGCCGTTTCTCTGTGTGCTGTTGATGGTGCAACACCACCAACCGCAGGATATGCTACAAATGCTACCGATTGCGATGATACCGCTCCAACGAAACATGATTCGTTCTCATTCTATATTGATGCAGATCATGATGGATACGGAACTGGAGCATCTACCGTAAGTGTTTGTGCCGAAAATGCTACAACACCACCACTTGGTTATTCGTTAACGAATGATGACTGTGATGACACCAATGCGACTTTAAATCCGACAAACCCATGTGCTACTTCTTCTGTAGTGAATTTGAAATTATTTATTCAAGGGTATTACGCTGGTGGTTCTACGATGAGTCCAGTTAAATCGAATCAAGATGGCGGAATTTCTGCAGCCGATGAGGTTGAAGATTTAGTGGTTGAACTGCATGACGCTGTTACGTATTCTTTAGTAGCAACAACCATTGCTACGTTGAAAACCGACGGCACCATGGTTTGTACTTTTAATTCAGCGCCAAGTGGATCGTTCTACATCGTTGTGAAAGGAACTAACATTCTTCAGAACTGGAGTGCTAGCCCACAAACGGTAGGTGATTCACCGTTAAGTTATGATTTCAGTGATGTAGTTACTAAATCGTATACCGACGGAAGTCAGAATCCTATGATTGAAGTCGAGCCAGGAATCTGGGCATTCTATCAAGGAGATTTTACGTCAGACGATACGATCGATTTCTCAGATGCTGCCGTAGTTAGTGGCGATAGTGATAATTCCTTGTTTGGAGTTATTGCAACCGATGTTACCGGAGACGGTGCTGTCGATTTCTCCGATGTGGCTATTATTTCTGCGAATTCAGATAATTCCCTTTACGCGCAGTATCCACTCTAATTCAACTTAGTGTAATAATAAAAAAACCTCTTCAGCAATGAAGAGGTTTTTTTGTTTTATTCCTATTTTTTTTACATTTTGACAACAATAATTATTTTTTCACTTCACATATTTATGTTTCGCTGTACTATTCTTAAAACAACGATAGATGAAATGCAATTAAATAGGGTTGAATTACTTACGACTCTTTTTTAATCGTTTTTATTGCGCGTTTGTCGGAATTCTTTTTTTTAGCTGTTAATCTAAACTTTCTTTGTTGTTCTTAATACTATTCCCTTTTTTAAATCGAATAGCTAGTAAGTGTAATTATTTCCCATAATAATTTAAACCTAAACCTATGAATAACGTTACTTCTTCAGTAAAACCTACCAAGGTAAACGCAAATTCTTTTCGACCTTTCTACAGGTATTAAAATTCATTTAACTTCCAATACGATCCAATTATATCAATAGTAAGCAATCGTATTGCAGCTATAAAATTACTAATAACAACATTTAATTACCCTAAAATCAAAAGAACATGGAAAAAATTACTAAATTATTAACTGCTATTAAAAGCACCCCTAGTAGACTATCTACCCTGGTGATGCTTTTAATGATGGCGATGTTTTCGTCATCAGGTTTTGCACAAACGACACAAACGTACAACGCCACAGGGGCATTTATTGCGCCTGCTGGAGTCCTATCCGTTCAAGTTGAAGCTTGGGGTGCCGGTGGTGCCGGAGGTGGTAACACAACGAATAGCGATGGCGGCGGCGGCGGCGGCGGCGGCGCATATAGTAAAAATACTGCTATTTCAGTAGGGGCTGGCTCTACCAATACGATCACTGTAGGTACTGGAGGAATAGGCGCTGCGGGCGATGGTCCTGCAGGTGGTGACTCTTGGTTTGGATCTGCAGCAATTTTACTTGCCAAAGGTGGTATAGGAGGTATATCAGGAACTTTAGTTTCTGGAGCAGCGGGAGGCGCGGGAGGTACAAGTACCGCTAGCATCGGAACAACAAAGTTTTCAGGAGGAAACGGTGGTGCAGGCCGAAGTAATAATACTGGACAAGGTGGCCCTGGTGGATCGTCTGCGGGAACTGCAGCCATTGGAATTTCTGGCGCAGCGCCATGGACAACAGTGACTTCTGGAACCGCGCCAACTGGTGGCGGTAAAGGAGGTAATGGTGGTGCTGCCTTAAACAGTGGTTTGCCCGGAGTTGCTCCTGGCGCCGGTGGTGGTGGATCAGGAGACACTAATGGCTCAGCTGTTCTTGGAGGTAGCGGTGCTGCAGGACAAGTAATTGTTACTTGGGTTTGTCCTGGGTATGCGCTTACAGCCGCTGCATCAGCAACAGGACCTTTCTGTTCGGCATCAGCCTCTACAGTTACCTTACGATCTTCTACAATGCCGGCAGGAACATATATAGTAACTTATAACCTTGCAGGCGCTACTACAGCTACCGCAAGTACGGCTACCATGACATTTACAGCGGGTAGCCCAGGAACAGGAACATTTACAACTTCGACATTAGCTGTCGGGACGACCAATATAACGATTACAAACCTTTCTTCAGGATCGGGTTGTCTTAGTACGATATCCACTAATAATACCGCAAGTGTTTTAGTGAACCCACCAACAGTGAATGTTGGAAGTGCCTTAAGTGCCATTTGTCAAGGAAGTACTTCTGCTGCTTTAGGTGGAAGTGTTGGTGGTTCAGCAACTGGGGGAACCTGGTCTGACGGTGGTGTTGGGGGTGTTTTTAATCCTAATGCCAACACTTTGAATGCCACATGGACGCCGCCTTCTAATTATTTTGGTGCAGCGGCATTAACCTTAACTACGACAGGAGGATCTTGTGGAACCACAGCTGCTGGGAAAACACAAGTCGTTAACGGACAACCGACAGCAGTAGCTGGAGGAACATCTACTATATGTTTTAATCAAACGGCTACCGTAAGTGGTGCGAGTTCCTCTAACGGAACTATCGCTTGGACCGAAAATGGATTTGGATCTATTACCTCTGGAGCAACAACATTAACACCAGTGTATACCCCGGCTGCAGGTGATGCAGGCGCGACAGTCACTTTAACGATGACCGTTTCCAATGCACCGTGTTCGGCTGCTACGGCGACCTACATCGTTATTATCAAACCGTTGCCAACAGCAGTGGCTGGAGGAAGTCAAACGATTTGTTTTACTCAAACCGCTACCGTAAGTGGCGCTTCTTCGACTAATGGAACCATTGCATGGACTCATAACGGAGGAGGATCTATTACAGCGGGAGCGACGACTTTAACCCCGACTTATACGCCGGGCGGAACTGATGCCAATGGAGCCACGGTAACTTTAACGATGACCGTTACAAATAGTCCGTGCACCAATGCGACAGCCATTTATACAGTTACTGTAAAAGGGATTCCAACAGCTGCGGCTGGAGGAACTTCTACTATATGTTTTAATCAGACGGCTACCGTAAGTGGCGCTACTTCTTCTAACGGAACCATCGCATGGACCGAAAATGGATTTGGTTCTATTACTTCTGGGGCTACGACATTAACACCAGTTTATACGCCTGCTGCAGGTGATGCAGGTGCGACAGTTACTTTAACAATGACCGTTACCAATGCACCGTGTTCGGCTGCTACGGCGACCTATACCGTTAACATCAAACCGTTGCCAACAGCAGTAGCTGGAGGAAGTCAAACGATTTGTTTTACTCAAACCGCTACTGTAAGTGGCGCTTCTTCGACTAATGGAACCATTGCATGGACTCATAACGGAGGAGGAGCTATTACAGCGGGAGCGACGACTTTAACACCAACATATACTCCGGGAGGAACTGATGCCAATGGAGCCACCGTAACTTTAACTATGACTGTTACGAATAGTCCGTGTACCAATGCGACAGCAACGTATACCGTCACAGTAAAAGGTATTCCAACGGCAACTGCCGGAGGAACGCAAACGGTGTGTTACGCTTCATCAGCTACAGTAAGTGGCGCTACTTCATCCAACGGTACCATTTCATGGACTGATAATGGAGGGGGTAGTATTACTTCAGGAGGCACTACTTTAACTCCGGTTTATACACCAGGAGGATCAGATTCGTCGGGAGCGACCGTAACGTTAACAATGACCGTTACTAACAGTCCATGTTCTTCTGCTTCTGCTACTTATACCGTAAACGTCCTTCCTGCTACACCAGCAGCCCCGGG
>JBBRXW010000198.1:0-4730 GCA_038238295.1 Flavobacteriales bacterium
CCGTAGTATCCGTTTTTGTCAGCGTGATAGTTCATGGCAATGGATTTAAATAGTGTTGTAATAGCCGTAATTTGTTCATGTCTTTGTGTCCAGGTTTAGTCTCAAAACCGCTGTTGACATCGATGGCGTGAATGGGTAAATGGAGATTCTGAATAGCTTCGATGTTTTGCAAATCGATGCCGCCGCTAAGAAAAAATGGTTTTTTGGAGGAATATTTTTGGAGGATTTTCCAGTTGAAAGCAACACCATTACCGCCGGGTAATTTTCCTTTGGTGTCGAATAAATAATAATCGCATACGGTTTCGTACGGATTCAAAATAGCGAAATCAAAATCGTCATGTATTGAAAATACTTTGATTACGATAACATTGTATTGTTGCAACTGTTGGCAAAATTCAGCAGATTCATTTCCGTGTAATTGCACGCCATCGAGTTGGTATTGTGTTATTTTAGAGGCTATTTCATGCAGAGTATCATTAACAAAAACGCCAATTTTCTTGATAGATTTGGGTAATGTAGGCAAAGTATTGTCAAAAAACCGGCTGGATGGTTTCCAGAAAACAAAGCCCATATAGTCCGGAAGCATGGTACTTGCCTCGAGAATGTTTTCGGGATATTTCATGCCGCAGATTTTGAGTTTCATGATGATTTCTTTAATTGCTCGATAAATTGCTTGGTGCTTTCGGCAATGGTATTGGTCTTCATAAAGTTTTCACCAATGAGGAATCCCATGAAGCCGTATGCTTGTAATTCGTTGATTGTCGCAACCGAATCGATGCCGCTTTCGGAAATTTTTACGAATTCATCAGGAATAGCAGAAGCGAGTTGGTGGCTCGTTTTGATGCTAACTTCAAACGTGTTCAGGTTCCGATTGTTAACACCAACCATGTCGAGGCTTGGCATTATCGATTTTTCTAATTCGACGGAATTGTGCACTTCCAAAAGGACTTCTAATGCTAAGGATTGTGCAAATTGAGACAACTGCTTAATTTCTTGTCGTGTTAAAACTGCAGCAATTAATAGAATCGCATCCGCGCCGTGCGCTTTGGCTTCTAGGATTTGGTATTCATCGATGATGAATTCTTTCCGGAGTAAAGGCACATTCACGGAAGCTCGGGCTAGTACTAAATCATCGAGAGAACCGCCAAAATACTTCCCATCGGTTAAAACGGAGATGCCGCATACTCCGGCACTTTCATAAGCTTTTGCAACATCTTCAACAGCGTAATTATAATTAATTTCCCCTTTGGAAGGCGAGCGGCGTTTGTGTTCAGCGATAATTCCTGTTTTGCTGGCGCGAAGATTTTTAGAGAGCGAAACGGTACGACTTCCAAAAAGAAAGGCCTGCTCTAACTGAGAGAAAGGAATCAAAGTTTTCTTGAGAATTACTTCCCGTTTTTTATCTGAAATTATTTTATTTAAAATGCTCATAACTATTTACTTAAGTTTTGTAGCTTCTGCAATGCATTCAAACCTTTTCCCGACAATAAACTTTCGCTGGCTAATGCGAAACCTTCTGTTGGAGTGAGCTGATTAACGGTTGCTATCGCCATTCCGGCATTGGCACAGACTACATTATTTTGCGCTTCGGTACCTTTTCCGGAAATGATGGTACGGAATAGCTGTGCGGATTCCTCGATTGTTTTCCCACCTTGAATGTCGGAAGGGAGCAATGTTGCTACACCAAAATCTTCAGGTTTCAACATGCCTTCCATTTGGTTGGAAATGGTTTTGGTGTTGCCTGTCAATGCGATTTCATCGTAGCCATCCAAACTGTGCAGAATCGTAAAATTCACGGAAGTGTTCTGATATAAATAACTGTACATTCTCGCCAGCTCTAAATTGAAAACGCCGACCAATTGATTTTTAGGAAATGAAGGATTGACCATCGGCCCTAACATATTGAAAAAGGTTTTTACGCCTAGTTCTTTACGGATCGGCGCGACATTCTTCATTGCAGGGTGAAACAACGGTGCGTGAAGAATACAAATCCCCGCATCATCAATACAACGTTTTAGAAAATCAGCCTCATTGCTAAATTTGACTCCCAAAGTTTCCATGACATTACTTGAACCGGAAATGGATGAAACGCCATAATTGCCATGTTTAGCGACTTTGATCCCGGCGCCGGCAGTCACGAAAGAAGCCAGTGTTGAAATGTTGAAAGTGTCTTTGCCGTCGCCGCCCGTACCACATAAATCGATCGTGTTGAAATCGGACAAATCGATGGCGATGCAAAGTTCCAATAGCGCTTCGCGGAAACCGGACATTTCGGCTACCGTGATGTTACGCATCATATAAACGGTCAGGAAACTGGCAATCTGACTTGGGTTGTAATTTCCATTCGAGATATTGACCAAAACATTTTTGGCTTCTTCTTTCGAAAGGACTTCGTGGTTGATCAATCGGTTGAGTATCGTTTTCATTTTGTTTTTTGCAAGTTGCCGTGAAGAATAATTTTATATGAAATTAACTATTTACCCAATTTTTCAGAATGGCTTTTCCGCTTGGAGTTAGAACGCTTTCGGGATGAAATTGCACGCCTTTGACATCGTATGTTTTATGGCGCAACGACATAATCTGCCCGTTTTCGTCTGTGGAAGTGATTTGCATTACCTCTGGTAAGTCTTCGGAGTTGACGACCCAGGAGTGATAGCGACCGACTTCCAATTTTTTATCGAGACCATCGAAGAGCGATTCATCATCGACGTTGATAAAGATTTGTGTCGCCACCCCATGATAGACTTTCTCGAGGTTGATGATGCTCCCGCCGAAAACTTCCCCGATGGCTTGTTGGCCAAGGCAAATTCCAAGAATACATTTGGTGGGCGCATACGTTCGGATTACTTCTTTTAATAAACCGGCTTCATCTGGAATTCCAGGCCCTGGGGATAGTAAGATTTTATCGAATGTTTCCAGTTCGGCCATATCGAATTCATCATTTCGGAAAACGGTGACTTTACAGTCTAAATCTTCGAGATAATGTACCAGGTTGTAGGTAAAACTATCGTAATTGTCGATAACGGCTATCTTTTTCATAATTTCAGTTTTATCGTTTCTTTAAATCGTTTCAGCTAATTCCAAGGCTTTATTCAAAGCGCCCAATTTGTTGTATACTTCCTGTAATTCGTTTTCTTCATTCGAATCGGCGGTAATCCCGGCGCCAGCCTGATAATGCAACTCATGGTTTTTGCTGAGAAATGTTCGTATCATAATCGCATGATTGAAATTGCCTTCGAAGTCCATGAAGCCTATCGCCCCACCATAAAAAGTCCGGTTCGTATTTTCGATTGCTTCAACCAGTTGCATTGCTTTGTGCTTGGGAGCGCCTGATAAAGTTCCTGCAGGAAAAGTATCGGCGACTACCTGCATCGTTGGCGTTTTTGAATGAATGATTCCTGTTACTTTGGAAACCAAGTGGATGACATGGGAGAAGAACTGCACTTCACGATACTTTTCCACTTTGACATCTTTTCCGTTGCGGCTCAAATCGTTTCGTGCCAAATCAACGAGCATGATGTGTTCGGAATTTTCCTTTTGATCTTCCGATAATTGTTTTGCTAAAAGTGCATCCTGTTCGTCATTTCCGGTGCGTTTGAATGTGCCGGCGATGGGATGAATTTCAGCTTTTTTGTTCTTAACAATCAATTGCGCTTCGGGCGAGGATCCTATGATTTTGAAATCGCCGTAATCGAAAAAGAATAGGTACGGCGATGGGTTGATGCTTCGCAACGCACGATAGACATTGAATTCGTCACCTTTGAATCCTTGGGTGAACCGTCTTGACAACACCAACTGAAAGGTATCGCCAAGATGGCAATGACGCTTTGCCAGTGTGACATTCGATTTAAATCCGGCATCGGTCAGATTTGATTTTTTCTCCCCGTTTTTCGAAAAGGCATAGGAAGCAAAATTTCGTGTTTGCAATATTTGTTCAATACTGTCGAGATTGTTTTCGCCATGCAATGAATGGCAAAATATATAGGCTTCGTTCTTGAAATGGTTGATCGCAATGATATTTTGATAGACGGCATAGTACACATCCGGTATTTTCAAATCATTGGCCTTTTTCGAGATCGTAATTTTTTCGAAATAGCGCACGGCATCGTAGGAAATGTAGCCGAAGAGCCCGTTATTGATAAATTTAAAATCGCTGCTTTCGGATTGAAATTGAGAGGCAAATTCCTGAATTAAGCTCGGGATTTTAGCCGTAGCATCTATATTGATTTTGGTAACACTACCGTCCGGAAACGATTGTGTCATGATTTCGTTTTCAATTTTTAATGAAGCGATCGCGTTGCAGCAGATGTACGAAAAGCTATTGTCGCTGGCGTGATAATCGCTGCTTTCCAACAGAAGGCTGTTGGGAAACTTATCACGTATCTTCAAATAAACGCTCACCGGTGTCAATGTGTCGGCGAGGATTTGTTTGTATTGCGTCTGGAAGGAATAGGTTTTCATAAGGTTCAATTTTGAGAAAAAATAAAGGGCTTGTCGTGATTGACAAGCCCTTTTTATATTTAATTTAAAAATACGTATAGCAGACTAATTCACGACGTTTGACGTAAAGTATTCCACCACCAAGTATTGTTTAAAATAGATTTCATATTGATAAGATTCATTACAAATATAGAAAGGAAATTGGATTCACCAAATAAAAAGTAAGTTAAATTTAAAAGTAGAGGTTCACGTTCAATTCAAATTCATCATAAATGGTGCGGTCGCCAAAA
>JBBRXW010000199.1:0-4712 GCA_038238295.1 Flavobacteriales bacterium
ATAAAAGCGTTCTTTTCCTTTCGGATGGGAAATGTTTTCAATATGATGCTGTGAGCCGTACAACATTGGGCGAATCAGATGATTGAAACCGCTGTCGATGCCTGCAAAAACAGTGGATGTCGTTTGCTTTACAACATTGACTTTAGCCAAAAAGAAACCTGCTTCGCTGACCAGGAATTTACCGGGTTCGAAGGCCAGGGTTAAGGGCCGACCGTATTCTTTTTCAAACGCATTGAAACGTTTGCTGAGTTTGCGTCCGAATTCCTCGATATTGGTTTCGATATCGCCTTTTTTGTAAGGTACTTTGAACCCACTTCCGAAATCTAAAAAGTCTAAATTTTTGAAATGTGTCGCTGCTTCAAAAAGGATTTCAGCTGCGTATAAGAATACTTCGATATCGAGAATGTCCGAGCCAGTGTGCATATGTATCCCGTTGATGTGCATGCCTGTATTTTCAACAATGCGCAGGATGTGCGGCATTTGGTGTATTGAAATCCCAAACTTGCTATCGATGTGGCCGACCGAAATATTGGTATTGCCACCTGCCATCACATGTGGATTGATACGGATGCAAACCGGAACTGCTGGATGTTTGGTTCCGAAATGTTCGAGTACAGAAAGATTATCGATATTGATCTGAACACCAAGTTGTGCGGCTTCTTCGATTTCTTCGAACGAAACACCATTGGGGGTGTAGATGATTTGATGCGGTTCGAATCCGGCGTGTAGTCCGAGTTGTACTTCTTGGATGGATACCGTGTCGAGGCCAGCGCCAATGTTTTTGAACAGCTGCAATATGGCGACGTTAGATAAGGCCTTTACCGCATAATTGACACGAAGTCGCTCGACTTTAGCAAACGCTTCCGTAAGTCGGCGGTATTGTGATTCGATTTTATCGGCATCGTAAACGTATAATGGGGAACCGAATGTTTCGGCTAAATCAACGAGGTCTTTGGCTTGCATGATACACTATTTTTAGCAAAGCTATAGTTACTGCTATTGACTTCCAAATAATTAGAATAGAATTATAGCATCAAACGTTGTAGTGCCGGAATGCCTAGCCCCGATAGCAGTGGAAATCCTCGTAGAGATTGCAACGGATAGCGGGAAATAGCTCCTGACTGCCATGCTACTTGGGGAATGATGAGGCTCAAATAAAATCGAAAAATTACTATCATTCTTTTGGTGAATTTTATTATTTTTGTGACACTTTTAAAAAGTCAAAAACCCTTCATATGGACATACACGAATACCAAGGAAAAGAAATATTAGCCAGTTATGGCGTGAAAGTGCAACGCGGTTATGTTGCCAATAATCCGCAAGAAGCGGTAGCGGCGGCAAAACAACTGACGGCGGAAACCGGAACGGGCTGGCACGTCATCAAAGCACAAGTGCATGCGGGCGGTAGAGGTAAAGGTGGTGGTGTGAAATTAGCCAAAAACTTACAGCAGGTAGAGGAATTGTCTGAACAAATTATCGGAATGCAACTCATTACGCCGCAAACTTCTGCTGAAGGCAAGAAAGTTCATAAAGTTTTAGTAGCGGAAGATGTGTATTATCCTGGTGAAAGTGAAACCTCTGAATTTTATATGTCTGTTTTATTGAATCGTGCTAAAGGCCGTAACATGATTATGTATTCGACCGAAGGCGGGATGGATATTGAAGAAGTGGCGGAACATACTCCACATTTAATTTTTACAGAAGAAATTGATCCTGCCGTTGGTTTGCAGGGTTTTCAGGCGAGACGTATTGCTTTCAATTTGGGATTGTCAGGTATGGCTTTCAAGGAAATGACGCAGTTTGTTCCGGCTTTATATAATGCGTATGTCGGTTGTGATGCGACGATGTTTGAGATCAATCCGGTTTTGAAAACGTCGGATAATAAAATCATTGCTGTAGATGCGAAAGTCAATTTAGATGACAATGCCTTATACCGTCACCCGAAATATGCCGAGATGCGCGATGTTCGTGAAGAAAACCCAATCGAAGTGGAAGCGAAAGCGGCTGGTTTGAATTATGTGGATTTGGATGGAACAGTAGGCTGTATGGTAAATGGTGCCGGACTGGCAATGGCAACGATGGATTTGATTAAGTACGCCGGTTTCGAGCCTGCGAATTTCTTAGATGTAGGTGGAACGGCTGACGCAAAACGTGTGGAATTAGCGTTTCGTATTATTTTGAAAGACCCGAACGTGAAAGCGATTCTAATTAATATCTTTGGAGGAATCGTACGTTGTGACCGTGTGGCACAAGGTGTTGTTGACGCCTATAAAAACATGGGTGACGCGATTAAAGTGCCCATTATTGTGCGCTTGCAAGGAACCAATGCGGAGATTGCAAAAGAATTAATCGACAATTCAGGAATGCCAATTTTATCAGCAACGGAATTCCAAGAAGCTGCCGACCAGGTGAAGAAAGCGTTAGGTTCGTAAGGAGTTAATAACAATACAATAAAAACCCTAAGTACTGCTACTTAGGGTTTTTTTATGCGGAACACAATAGAAAGGATAACACGAATCACATCGATTGTCATGGGTATCGTTATACCTGCTTTCTGATTATCGACCGCAAGAATAGCTGTTGTAGGTTGGCGTGTACTTATACTTTTAACGAACCTTCGGTGCCCGTTACCAAAGTGGCTCCGGTAACTACGGAAGCCATCATTTTTATAAAATTGATCATTTGGTTTCCATCAACATCCCAGTAATGGGCGATGGAAGGTGTGACTTTTATCAACGAAAGATTCGGATCTTCTTTTCCTTCTTTAAACCAAGTCTTTACCAAAGGCGACCAAAGTTCTGCTGTTTTATTGCGGTCGATAATAATTTCTGCTAGACCATTGACTACCAAATAACTGCTTTTTGAAGGATGCGCGTAAAACAGTTGTACATGCGGGTCTTTTTGAATGGCTATATTTTTATCGCTGTGGATGTCGCTAAAAAACCACATATTTCCCTGATTATCTACTTGCTGGGCACTCATCGGACGGCAGGTTGAGCCATCATTGGTTTTGAGATCAGTACAAAATAAACAAACATGGATATCGTCTGTGAGTTCTTTTAATTTGGCTATCGCTTTGGAGTCGATTAGATTTTTTCGGTTGGACATATCGGCATCAGACATCTTTGAATATATTAAGTTAATACTTTGTTTTTGCACCACTTTCGTGAAAAACAAAATGGTTGGTGATTTTCTCAAATGTAAAATTCAGAAGTTTTCTTCGATTTGACTTATACGATTTTTTCAATAAATTATATAGTTTAAATAAAAAAGGCATCATGAGATTTTCATGATGCCTTTCGCTGAATTGGTATTTTCTTATGGTTTCTTCTTGCCATTTTTGTACTGCACTTTTTCGACCACCTGAGTTTTTGGTGCCGGTTTTTTTTCGCGTGACTTAGGGTTGGAAGGTTTCTTTTTAAATGTTGCTTTTGGAGCTGCTTTGAATTCCGGTCTCGATTTAGAATTCTCCTTCACAGGAATTTCAGCCTTATGTTTTGCCAAAACTTCATTCGGATTCTTTGGATTTTCTTTTGTACCCCGCAAATGAATGACCAATCCGTTGAGGAAATTGCGTAAAACCTGATCGCCACATTCCATGAAATCAGCATGATCTTGACTTCGGAAAATATTCCCGATTTCACCTTTTGACATTCTAAAATCGACGAGTTCGAGGATTTCTATAATCTGGTCATCCCGCAACATCAGTGCGACACGGAGTTTTTTGAAGATATCGTTATTGTTCATTTTTTATGTATTTTAAATATAAAATGGAAGTCAAACTACAACCACTATTAATGCAGCCAAAGATACGCTTTTACAAATCCATCGCGCCATTGTTTCTCATTATGTTGTCCGCCTTTGACGATGACTTTTTTGTTCAGCATTTTGCATTCGCAGCGTTTGGTGTTAACGAGGTACTCTACTTTGTTTAAATCCGGAATCACATCGGCATCGCCCTCGTTATCGCCACACATAAAATAGATTTTTGATTTGAATTTTTTGGTTTTCTCCATCATATCATTGATTTGATTGCGGCAAAACCAAAATGAAGGTGAGAATACACCCGCTTTTCCAAAGACTTCCGGATATTTTAATACCGCATAAAACGACACCAATCCACCCAAAGAACTTCCCATAATCATCGTATTTTTGGAGTTGGGTTTGGTCCTGTATTTTTTATCTATTTCAGGTTTCAACGTCTGCACGATAAAATCGAGATACTGATCGGCTTTGCCGCCACCATATTTGGGGTGTTGGCAAGGCGTTAGTTCTTCCATTCGTTTGTCGGTGTTTTCAATTCCGACGACAATGACTTGAGCCTTGAGGCTGTCGAGTTTTTCATCGACGTTCCATTCGCCGATATACGACGTTTTGGCATCGAATAGATTTTGTCCATCGTGCATATACAGCACCGGATATTTTTTCGTTGATGTGGCGTAATTCTTTGGCAGGTACAACCAGATTTTTTTGGTGCTTTGCAGTTGCGGTGCGTTGATAGTGAAGGTAGAAACCTGCGGTGAAGCGGTATGTTCCTGAGCGTTAGCCCAACAGAAAATTAATAGGATAAGAAATAAGGCAATTGATTTCAAGGAGTAATTTTTATCGAAAGATACTGAAAAATGTATTTTGCAGCAATGGCGACAAATCATAAAATTTTCCGGCAGCTGCGTGAAGGATGGAAGCAAGTACCGCGTACTGCGGACAGCCTG
>JBBRXW010000200.1:0-4694 GCA_038238295.1 Flavobacteriales bacterium
AGAATCTTTCAAAATCTTTAATTTCCTTTTAGGAGATAAATTTGCACCTAATGGTGTAATGACTAATGACATCTACCTGGCTTTAGTAACGATTCACGGGACCATCATGGTATTCTTCGTATTAACAGCGGCACTGAGTGGTACCTTTAGTAACCTATTGATTCCACTACAGATTGGAGCGCGTGATATGGCGTCAGGATTCCTGAACATGGTTTCGTATTGGCTATTTTTCACTTCAAGTGTAATCATGGTTTGTTCTTTATTCGTGGAGTCAGGACCGGCTTCAGCAGGATGGACCGTTTATCCGCCTTTGAGTGCATTGCCACAAGCAATCGGTGGATCCGGGACCGGAATGACTTTATGGTTGGTTTCGATGGCAGTGTTTATCGCATCGTCACTTTTAGGATCATTAAACTATGTCGTTACTGTTCTTAACTTAAGAACCAAAGGAATGTCATTTACAAGATTGCCACTAACAATTTGGGCGTTCTTCATCACAGCCGTTATCGGTATTATTTCGTTCCCGGTTTTATTATCAGCAGCATTGTTGTTGATCATGGACAGAAGTTTCGGAACGTCTTTCTTCCTTTCTGACATTTATATCGCTGGAGAAGTATTGCACTATCAAGGTGGTTCCCCGGTATTGTTCGAACACTTATTCTGGTTCCTAGGACACCCTGAAGTATATATCGTATTGTTGCCAGCATTAGGAATTACGTCCGAGGTTATTGCAACCAACTCCCGGAAACCAATCTTCGGATACCGTGCCATGATTATGTCGATTATTGCAATCGCCTTTTTATCAACGATTGTTTGGGGTCACCACATGTTTATGTCGGGTATGAATCCGTTCCTAGGTTCGGTCTTTACTTTTACGACTTTGCTGATTGCGATTCCATCGGCGGTGAAAGCGTTCAACTACATCACAACACTTTGGAAAGGGAACCTACAATTAAATCCTGCAATGTTATTCTCTATCGGATTGGTTTCTACTTTCATCACAGGAGGTTTAACCGGAATCATTCTTGGAGACAGCACTTTGGACATCAACGTGCACGATACGTATTTCGTTGTAGCACACTTTCACCTTGTAATGGGTATTTCTGCTCTTTACGGAATGTTCGCCGGAATCTACCACTGGTTCCCGAAAATGTTCAAACGAATGTTAAACAAAAACTTAGGATACATCCACTTCTGGGTCACTGCCATCTGCGCATACGGAGTTTTCTTTCCGATGCACTTTATCGGATTGGCCGGTTTACCAAGACGGTATTATACCAATACCAACTTCCCATTGTTCGATGATTTGCAGAATGTAAATGTATTGATTACGACCTTCGCTTTAGTCGGCGGTGCATTTCAATTGGTGTTCCTTTTCAACTTCTTCTACAGTATTTTCTACGGAAAGAAAACAGTTCAAAACCCTTGGAAATCGAATACTTTAGAATGGACTGCTCCTATCGAACACATCCACGGAAACTGGCACGGTGAAATTCCTCACGTATACAGATGGCCTTACGATTACAGCAAACCAGGACATGACGATGATTTCGTTCCTCAAAATGTCCCGATGAAAGAAGGTGAAGAACAACTCCATCATTAATCATTCGAACCACTATAAAAAATGCCTTTCGTAACGGAAAGGCATTTTTATTTCAGCCCAACTATTTCATTATATTTGTAAGATGAATGAGAATTTAGACCCGACCAATTTCAACTATAATCCCGAAGAACTCGACCTCGAAAAAAAACTGAGACCGCTTTCTTTTGAAGACTTCTCCGGACAGGAGCAAATCCTTGATAATCTCAAGGTATTTGTAGAAGCCGCCAACCAACGAAACGAAGCTTTAGACCATACGTTGTTTCATGGACCCCCAGGTTTAGGGAAAACTACGCTGGCCAATATATTGGCGAACGAGTTGGGTGTTGGTATCAAAATTACTTCTGGACCAGTGCTCGATAAACCGGGAGATCTTGCGGGTCTGTTGACCAATCTCGAAGACAGAGATGTGCTTTTTATAGATGAAATCCACAGGCTAAGCCCAATTGTAGAAGAATACCTTTATTCGGCGATGGAGGACTTTAAAATTGATATCATGATCGAATCGGGCCCCAATGCCAGAACCGTTCAACTCAATCTCAATCCGTTCACTCTTGTCGGCGCCACGACACGATCGGGTTTATTAACCGCACCGATGCGTGCCCGATTTGGAATACAAAGCCGCTTGCAATATTATACCACTGAATTGCTGACAACAATTATACAAAGAAGTGCTGCTATTATAAAAATGCCTATTAGCATGGAAGCCGCCATCGAAATCGCCGGAAGAAGCCGAGGCACACCAAGAATCGCCAATGCATTATTGCGTCGTGTTCGCGACTTTGCCCAGATTAAAGGTACCGGTAAAATTGATATCGAAATCGCTCGTTATTCCTTGAAAGCACTTCATGTTGATGCACATGGTCTCGACGAAATGGATAATAAAATCCTGACAACTATCATTGATAAATTCAAAGGCGGACCGGTCGGATTATCGACTTTAGCAACTGCCGTTTCCGAAAGCAGCGAAACCATCGAAGAAGTCTACGAGCCATTCCTTATTCAAGAAGGCTTTATCATGCGTACGCCTCGCGGTCGTGAAGTTACCGAGAAAGCCTACAAACATTTGGGAAGAATCAACACCAATATTCAAGGTGGACTTTTTTAATACAAGCTATGTCTGATACTAAGAAATACAATTATCCAAAACAACTTTCGATAGTTCGATTTTTAGTAAACGCCGAGAGCATTCGTAAAAACCCGATCCCATTTCACAAACAATACTTTGACCGGTTTGGCGATACGTTTTCTTTAAAGATTGGCAAAACCAAACACGTCATTCTTTCGAGGGATAATGAAGTAGCAGAATATATTCTACAAAAGAATCAGAAAAATTATCAAAAGTCAGAACTGCAGACGAAATTCATATCTAAATACTTAGGACATGGATTATTGACTGCTAACGGCGATTTTTGGTTACAGCAGCGGCGCTTAATTCAGCCCGCTTTCCACAAACAAAAGATGAATCAATTGGTTCAGAATATGGAGCAAACTATCGCTGCTGAATTCCTCCATTTGCCAGAAGGTACTCCGGTCGCAGTTTTTCCGATCATGAATCGATTGGCTTTTAATGTGGTCGCAAAATCGCTGTTTCATATCTCGGCGAGCGAAGAAAAAATGAACCGGCTCAAAATCATTATCAATGAAGTTCAAGAGTTTTTAATTAAGGAAATCCGTTTGCCTTACAAAGCATACTGGTTCAAAATCAGCGGGCAAATAAAAAGAAATCAGCAAAAAGCATTGGAAAGCGATGCCATCATCAAGGAAATTGTAGAGGAACGCCAACAGTCACAGGTGCGGCAAAATGATTTACTCGATATGTTGCTCGAAACCCGATACGAAGATACTGGTGCAGGAATGTCGACGCAACAACTGATAGACGAAATCAAAATTCTTTTCATTGCCGGTCACGAAACCACGGCCAATGCCTTGACTTTTACACTGCATCTTTTGGGGAATCATCCCGAGGTTCAACAAAAAGTTTTCGATGAATTAAAGGAAATTGAATCACAAGATGTTGTAACCCAACTTCAAAACATACCTTATACCACTGCGGTTCTCAATGAATCGATGCGCTTGTATCCGCCGGCTTGGATCACCGACAGAGAAAATATTGCCGATGATACGTTGTTAGGTTTTGATATCAAAGCAAAAACGTTGATTGGTGTTTCGTTCTATGAATTACACCGCAATCCAAAGTATTGGGAACGCCCGGAAGATTTTGACCCCGAACGATTCCTGGGAGAACAAAAGAAACAATCCTTTCAGTACTTTTATCCATTTGGTGCAGGTCCACGAATGTGCATCGGTCTTGGTTTTGCGATGTATGAAATGAGCCTCGCGCTTACATATATGGTCAAAAAATATATGATTATTTCTCAGTATAAGAGCATTCAAATTAATCCACTGATAACTCTAAAACCGGTTGGTGCCACCGTAACGTTCTCTAAAAGATGACAGCCGATTCTAAAAAAAAGCAGTACTCCGATTGGATTAAAATGGAAGCGAAACGGCTCGGGTTTTTGTCCTGCGGTATTTCCAAATCGGGTTTCCTAGAGGAAGAAGCACCAAGATTGGAACGCTGGCTCGACCAAAACCAACACGGACAAATGGCGTATATGGAAAACCATTTCGACAAACGCCTTAATCCAAATCTACTGGTTGATGATGCGAAAAGTGTCGTGTCGCTGCTGCTCAATTATTACCCGTCGGAAAGCCAAATAGAAGATACGTATACTATTTCTAAATACGCGTACGGACAGGATTATCATGATGTCATCAAAGCGAAATTGAAGGAGTTGTTGTTTTCTATTCAAAATGAAATCGGGGAAGTTTCCGGCCGGGCATTCGTAGATTCCGCACCGGTTCTCGATAAAGCTTGGGCAGCAAAAAGCGGCTTGGGCTGGATCGGAAAAAATAGCAATCTTTTGACGAAATCGCTGGGGTCATTTTACTTTATTGCGGAGCTGGTCATCGATCTTGAACTGGAATACGATTACGCCACCACCGATCATTGCGGTTCCTGCACAGCCTGCCTTGATGCCTGCCCGACCGAAGCTATAGTCGCGCCGTATGTTGTAGATGGCAGCAAATG
>JBBRXW010000201.1:0-4661 GCA_038238295.1 Flavobacteriales bacterium
GATCCGGCAAATTCAGGACTTGCCAAACGCTGTTCATCATGATTGTCTAAGAAGTGAAACATATGGTGTTCGATATCCGCCGTACTGTTTTGGATATCGGAAATACCGTCTGGCATACTTTTTCCCTGAATGACAGATTTTAATTTGTCATAAAAATCCACTTTATCATACAGATAATCCATTTTTCCTAAGCGAATGTAGTTGCGGTATTCCTTTGGATTGTAGACTTCGGCTAATAAGAATGCGTTTGGGTTTTTCATTTTTATCGAAGAATTCATATAGCTCCAAAATTCGTACGGTACCATTTCGGCCATATCATATCGGAATCCATCGATTCCTTTTGCAGTCCAGTATAGCGCGATATCACGGAATTTCTTCCAAGAACTAGGCACATTTTTATCCTTCCAATAAGCGTAATGTTCTTGGTACGATTTCTTGTCAAAACCGGCAGGCAATTCTGGAAAATCCTTCGAACCATCGGGACGAATTCCGTAATTAATTTTTACGGTTTCATACCAATCATTGATATCCGGTTTGGCCATACGGGAACCATTGCCGGTCCATTTTGCTGGGTTTTCATCGAACTTGCCATCGATTAATGCGTTTTTTTCTCCATTCAATGGTTTATAGGAATCTGATGTCGGCACTTCAAAATGCTGTCCTGGAATGTAGTAGAAATTATTGTTTCGATCGTATTCCACAGCAGTGTTATCATCTGCTCCAAAATCGCGAACGCCTTTCGGATTGGATTTGCTTTGGTATTTACGGGCGATGTGGTTTGGGACAATATCAATAATCGCTTTTAAACCGTTTTTGTGCGTACGGACAATTAATGCTTGAAATTCTTCCAGGCGTTTTGCAGGATCGATAGCTAAATCAGGATTGACATTATAGTAATCTTTGACCGCATATGGTGAGCCGGCGCGGCCTTTCACTACTTCTGGATCGTCATTGGAAATTCCATACTTTGTATAATCATGCACCAAGGCGTGATGTGGCACACCCGTATACCAGATGTAAGTGACACCCAGTTTTTTGATTTCCTGCAATGCCTTATCGGTAAAATCATTGAATTTCCCCACACCGTTTTCTTCGATGGTTCCCCAAGGTTTATTGGTCGTATTTTTATTACCAAACAAACGCGTAAAAACTTGATAAACTACTTCCTTTCGTTGAGTTACTGTTTCTTTTTTTTTAGGCGTCATGTGTTTGTTTTTTTTATTTTGAGCATTCGCTGATAAAGTTAATCCTATCAAAGCGAGTAGTATGATTTTTTTCATTGGTTTGGTTATTTTTATATGAGACCGCTTTACAAATATAAAAATTTGAGCATCACTTCCAATCAACTAATAAATAATTCTTAATAACCGTTTTGGTTGCTCGCTTTTTCCTAAATTTGGCAAAAAATAAAGCCTTGAGAAAACTACTTTTTTTCATCCTCTTCGGTATCTTGTTTTGCGGATTTCAGAATCTTCTCGCACAGGCGCCCAAGAAAATCATCATTGAATATTCTGATTTCGCCGATGTTAATCAAACAGAAATACCGGATGCTTTTTTGCTGACAGGGAATGTCCGCATTACACATGATGGCGTGAAAATGTTTTGTAACAAAGCCTATTATTTTCAAAAGGAAAATTACGTCAAAGCTTTTGGCGATGTAAGAATGGTGCAAGGCGACACTTTATTTATGAACAGTAAGTATGCTGAATATAATGGCAATGTAAAACAGGCCTACGCGACAGGAAATGTCGTGATGCGTTCTCCCGATATGACACTGGCAACTGATACGCTTAATTTTGATCGGGTGTCACAACAAGCGTATTACAACACATACGGAACCATCACTAACAAAGATAATATCCTTAAAAGTAAATCGGGCCGCTATTATGCGAATGAAAAGAAATTCCAGTTTCTGACTGCGGTTACCATTACCAATCCAAAATATGTTGTAAAGTCGAACCATCTCGATTATTATAATGATTCCGGGCAATCTCATCTTACCGGACCATCAACAATTACCAGCAAAGAGAATTTTATCTATACAGAAAAAGGATTCTACGACAGCAAGAAAAATGTCGGGCATTTTCTGCGTAGATCGTATATTAAATACAAAGACCGTTTAATAGAAGGAGATAGTTTGTATTACGACCGGAAAATTGAATTTGCTTCCGCCACCAACAACGTGAAGATTACTGATTCTATTAACAAAGGAATGATAAAGGGGCATTATGCGGAAGTTTACAAACTAAAAGATTCGCTTTTCGTAACCAAAAGAGCGGTTGCGATCAATCTGGTCGATAAAGATTCTATCTACATTCACGGCAAAGTATTGATGGTTACTGGAAAAGCCAATAACCGTATAATCCGTGCCTACAATAATGCGCGGTTTTATAAAACTGATTTGAGCGGAAAGTGCGATTCGATTCACTCCAGTCAGATTACCAATATCACCCAACTGATCGGCAAGCCTATCCTGTGGAATTTCGACAATCAAATGACCGGCGATGTGATGCACCTCATTGGCAATGATGCGACGCAAAAACTCGATTCGCTCAAAGTGCTTAATAATGCTTTTATTATTTCAAAAGATACTCTTGGTACGGGTTTTAACCAGGTGAAAGGCGTCAACCTTTATGGAAAATTCCGCGATAACAAATTATACGAAGCCGATGTCATCAAGAACACCGAAGTCGTCTATTTTATGCGCAACGATGCCAAGGAGCTGATCGGCATCAATAAAAATGTCAGTAGTAGGATTAATATGACTTTAGATGGGAACTCGATCGATACGATGACGTTCTTCACCAATATCGACGGTGATATTTATCCCGAAAAAGATTTGCCTGAAAATGCCAGGAAACTTCGTGGATTTGTTTGGCGTGAAGAGGAACGGATAAAATCTAAAGAGGATCTTTTTACTAAAGAAGATAATGAGCTCGATGCAACAATTCAGGCAGAACGAAAGATGCAAATTGAAAAAGAAAATACAGACGCTGCAAAAAATAATGAACGATTGGATTTGTCGGTTCTGGATAAGATTACCTATGAAGAAATATTCAATAAATTTAACAATCGAATCATAACCGACAAAAGAGGGCAAAAATTATTGGTGCAGGATGGAAAATTTAAATTCCCGTTAACGTTAAATTCCTTTGCCAATTATAAAGCAAAATTTCCTGCATACGCTCAGGAAATTTATATCAATCAAGAACTTTGGAATTGGAATACCATGACCAACGGCAAGTATGACGGCGGGAATTTCGATATCGAAGAAACTGTTTCTCTAGAACATACACCAGAAAAAGAATCCACGAAAGGGAATCCGGTTTATACGGATATTTTCAGCAAATACAATAACAGGATTATCGTCGACAAAAAAGGGCAAAAACTATTGGTTAAAGATGGGAAGTTTAAATTTCCACTCAGAGAAAATTCGTTTAAAAATTATCAAACGAACCATCCTAAATTTGCAAAAGAAATTACAATCAACAAAGTGCTATGGGATTCAAAAACCATGTTGAACGGTCCATATGATGGCGGAAATTTTGACGAAGAAGCGGTAATGGGTAAAGTATCTGAAGCCAATGTTACAACCAATTCGCTGTTTGCTGAAATTTTTAAAAAATACGATAATCGAATCATAATCGATAAAAACGGTCAACATCTTTTAGTGCAAAACGGAAAGTTTAAATTTCCGCTCAATTTAAATTCTTTTAAAAAGTATCAGGCAAAATATCCTAAATATTCTAAGGAAATCATAATTAATAAAGTAGTCTGGAATTGGAAAACTATGGTGAATGGTCCTTATGATGGTGGTAATTTTGATGTAAAATAATTGGGAATGAATAAAGATTTCCTTCAATACCAAGCTCAGACTTCCCCCTATCCGTTGGGCATGGAGATTTCATACGCCAAAGGCTCCTATATTTTCGATACACATAACAAAAAATATCTAGATTTTGTCGCGGGCGTTTCCGCCTGTTCCCTCGGACACCAGCATCCGCGTGTTAATGAGGCCATCAAAAATCAGCTCGACAAATATTCGCATGTGATGGTCTATGGCGAATATTCGCAAAACCCGACCGTTGAATATTGTAAACTACTTGCGTCTTTTTTGCCGAAACCGCTAGACAAAACCTATCTCGTCAATTCAGGAACTGAAGCTACGGAAGGCGCATTAAAACTAGCCCGTCGCGTGACCGGCAGAAGTCAACTGATTTCTTGTTACAATGCCTATCATGGCAACACGATGGGATCGATGAGTGTGATGGGGTTTGAAGAACGCAAACAACCCTTTGGTCCTTTACTTCCCGACGTCGACTTCATTACATTCAACAACGAAGAAGACATCCAAAAAATCACGACGAAAACTGCAGGTATTATAATAGAAAGTATTCAGGGCGGCGCGGGGTTCCTCCAACCAGAGAATAATTTCCTATTAAAACTACGTCATCGATGCACTGAAGTCGGTGCCTTATTAATTGTCGATGAAATCCAGCCCGGATTCGGCAGGACCGGAAAACTATTCGGTTTCGAAAACTACAACATTGTTCCTGACGTAGTTATAATAGGAAAAGGAATGGGCGGTGGCATGCCAGTTGGAGGTTTCTGTGCATCGACAGCCCATATGTATATGCTCAGTTACAGTCCAAAGCTCGGAC
>JBBRXW010000202.1:0-4582 GCA_038238295.1 Flavobacteriales bacterium
AAAAAAAGGGGAAACATTAATTGATACCGTCAATAACATCCTGTCGATGAAAGTCGATATGGTCGTCATGCGGCATGCCAATCCCGGCGCGGCATATTTTCTTTCGAAGAATGTCAAGGCGAGTATCATCAATGCGGGCGACGGTGCCCATGAACATCCGACACAAGGATTACTCGACAGTTATTCGATTCGGGAAAAATTGGGAGAAGTCGGAGGAAAAAAAGTCGTGATCGTAGGTGATATTTTGCACTCAAGAGTGGCGTTATCCAATATCTATGCACTACAGATGCAAGGCGCTGAAGTAAAAGTGTGTGGTCCAAAAACACTAATCCCAAGATATATAGAATCATTGGGTGTTACAGTCGAACCCAATTTAAGAAAAGCGCTCGAATGGTGCGATGTCGTTAACATGCTCCGCGTGCAGAACGAACGTATGGATGTGAATTATTTTCCTTCCACCCGTGAATATACACAGCAATACGGAATCGACAAAGCGCTACTCGATTCATTGAAAAAAGAAATCGTCATTTTGCATCCAGGACCCATCAACCGAGGGGTAGAGATTACTAGTGATGTAGCCGATTCACAGCAATCTATGATTCTCAATCAGGTCGAAAATGGTGTTGCCATCCGCATGGCGGTAATTTATTTACTGGCCTCAAAAATTCACTAAACTATTTTATTTAATACTAAGTTATTAGTTGTAAATTAGCCTATCCTAAAAATTTTATCCGATGAAGGTGGAGCAAAAAGGGCACACCGTTGCCATAAAAGATACCCAAGGCGATTTGGTAGCATTCCTTATGAAGGTCACGCATGAATACAAAACATTTGAGAAATACAATATCATAATTGATGTCAGCCAGCACAAAGCGTTAAACCTAAAAGGCGTCAATAGCTTTTTACCACTATCTAAAACTCATAAAAAATCTAAAAAATCGTTTGTGCTAGTCGCTGATGGTGCCGATTTCAACGCTTCTTCTGATAAACTTACGCTGGTGCCTACTTTGCAGGAAGCTCACGATATTATTGAGATGGAGGAAATCGAAAGGGATTTAGGATTTTAAGCACCCAAATGAAACTAACCATTCTCGGCTGTTATGCCGCCACGCCCCGAACCATTACCAATCCCACTTCACAGGTGCTCGAAATACGCAATCGAATGTTTTTGATTGATTGCGGCGAAGGAACGCAAGTGCAACTCCGCAAGAATAAAATTAAGTTTTCGAAAATCAACCACATTTTTATTTCCCATTTGCACGGCGATCATTTTTATGGACTCGTAGGGTTGGTATCGACATTCATGCTGCTCAACCGCAGCAATGACTTACATATCTATGGACCGAAAGGCATCAAGGAAGTCATTACGTTGCAATTGCGACTGTCGAATTCCTGGACCAGCTACGGTTTGTTTTTTCATGAATTGGAAGCTCTAGAAAGCCAAATCATATATGAAGATGAGAAAGTATTCGTGAAAACTATTCCTTTAAAACACCGCATTTATACCAATGGTTTTTTGTTTCAGGAGAAGGTGGGTGACCGAAAACTCAACGTCGATGCGGTTCAACAGTATCAAATCGACACCTGTTATTATCAAAAAATTAAAAATGGAAAAGACATCACGCTTGATGATGGTCGCAGTATAGAAAATCACCTGTTGACATTCGATCCTATTCCACCCAAGAGTTATGCCTTCTGCTCGGACACCATCTATGACGAGAATCTTCCAGCACTGATTCAGAATGTCGATGTGCTTTATCACGAATCGACTTTTCTCGACTCGGAGGAAGTACTGAGCAAGAAAACGATGCACAGCACGGCAAAAGAAGCGGCGATGGTTGCGTTGAAAGCAAAGGCAAAGCAATTGGTGCTTGGCCATTATTCGACACGTTATGAGAGCCTGGACAAATTCAAGGAAGAAGCAATGACCGTTTTTCCTGAGGTGTTGTTGGCTGATGATGGACGGACTTTCGAGTTTTAGGAGCTAATCCCGCTTTTCGCGACAATCTTTTCCTCGTGCCTCAGAAAAGGATTTCTACTGCAATCGGGGCTATTTGCTAATCGTTTCCTTTATCAACATCGTAAAAAGGCAAAATTCTTTACCTTTAACTGTTCAAAAAAACAATTCAATTATGCAGGAAGATTTAAGTCATTTTAGAAAATCATATGAAAAAAGTCAACTTCTGGAAAGCGCCATTCCGGAAGATCCAATCAACCTGTTCCATAAATGGTTTCATGAAGTAAAGGATTTTGGTGGCGAAGAGGAGGTTAATGCGATGACCGTTGCCACCATCGGTTTAGATGGCTATCCCAAATCCCGTGTGGTCTTATTAAAGAAGTACGATGAAGAGGGATTTATATTTTATACCAATTACCATTCGGAGAAAGGGAAAGCGATTCTCAATAATCCGAATATCTGCCTGTCTTTTTTCTGGCATTCATTAGAAAGGCAAGTTATCATTAAAGGAGTTGCTGAGAAAACTACACAAAATGTATCCGATAATTATTTTGCTTCACGACCCGACGGGAGTAAACTGAGCGCTGTAGTTTCGGAACAATCCGAAGTCATTCCAGATCGTACTTTTCTGGAGGACAAACTCCACCAATTGGAAAAACAATTTGAAGGCATGGAGATTCCACGTCCAGAACATTGGGGCGGTTTTTTAGTGCGTCCAGTGGAGATTGAATTCTGGCAGGGCAGACCGAATCGATTACACGATCGGATACGGTATTTATTGACGCCTGATTTCGATTGGACAATAGACCGCCTTTCACCATAATAGTAAAATAATCTGTATTCATTTTGAAAGCCACCTCGCGTGGTTTTTTTTATTTTATTTTTTCTTTTTGTAAGAAATATATATTATAAATATTTAAAATAGTGTATTTCAACGATTTTATTTTGCACTTAAACGATAATTGTATTAATATTGACATAAGAAATTAAGACAATAAGTTCTCAACATATTAAAGAAGTTTGCCCCACAATCTACTTTAAACTTAAACCTGCTGATTATGAAAACAACTTTACTAAGAGCAATCGTGCCAATGGCATTTATGTTTACGATGATATCTTGTTCTTCCAACTCTACGGAAGATGTAACGTCAAGCAAACCACAATTGATTCAAAGTTATGAATACAATACCGATGAATCGGAATTGGCAGATTTGATCAATGAGCACCGAGTAAGTTTAGGTTTGAATCCACTTCAATTGATCAACCACATCTCTTACAAATCAGAAGAACACAACGAATACATGATTGCGAACAAAGTGGTGAACCATGATTTATTTGCAGAGCGTTCTGAAAACATCATCGAAGTTTTAGGTGCGGTGAAAGTAAATGAAAATGTGGCCTATAATTTCGTATCACCAAGCTCTGTTTTAAATGCTTGGTTGAATAGCCCTGGACACAAAGCGAACATCGAAGGAAGCTTTACACACTTCGGGATTTCTATCCGCATTGATGAAGCAACTGGAAAAAAATACTACACGAATATCTTTATTAAAAAATAGTGTTTTGTTTAAATTGATTTTTGAAAGAAAAAGCCATTCATAACGAGTGGCTTTTTTTTTAGCAAGTAAACCATGTAACATTTGGCTGCGAAACCATATTATATTTCCTAGCTAAAGTGTTATTTTTGGTCGGAATAAGATCCTATATGATGCACAGGTACTTTAAATTCCTTTTTTTTCTGTTAATACTCTGTTATTATCAAACTTCCTTTGCTCAAGACGATCAAAAGAAAGTGGAGACCAAACAAGTGTATCAAAACATCGAAAAATATTCTAAGCGTCATAAGTTCACAAAATTTATGCACAACCTTGTTTTCGAGCCGATTGCCAAACAGAAGGTAAAAAAGAATTCCTTCCATAAAGTGAAGAAACTCAACTTTAAGCAAACTGAAGGAAAGATTGTCAGAAAGATTAATATCACGACACTAGACCCTTTTGGATATTCCGTTCAGGATACCACGCAGAAGCCTAATAGTTTTTTAGCAAAAACAGGAAATGTTCTTCATGCCAAAACCCACCGCTTTGCTATTGCCAACTTGCTCCTGATAAAAAGAAACAAACCACTCGATTCGCTTTTGGTTCGAGAATCAGAACGTTTGATCCGCAGCCAGCGGTATGTTAGAGGCGTTGTTATTACGACAGAAATACCAACTAAAAATTCCGATTCCGTAGATGTCTTTATCCGCGTACTCGATTCCTGGAGTATACTTCCCGATTTTTCTATCTCCACCAGCAAATCTTCTTTTTATTTAAAGGAAAAGAATTTTTTGGGAACTGGGCATGAATTTGCGAATTCGTATACCCAAGACTTGAAGAAGAACAAAAGTGGCTTCAGTTCGAGCTATACGATTCCCAATATTATGAATACGTTCATTAAAACCACCTTGAGTTATTCTACCGGCATCGAAGGGAATTATTCTAAAGTCCTCGACATCGAAAGGCCTTTTTATTCTCCCTATGCACGATGGGCAGCGGGACTCAATCTCACGCAGCAGTTCGACATTATTACGACTCTTGATACCAGCTTAGTAGAAATTAAGGATAACTCAAAATTCAATTCACAGGA
>JBBRXW010000203.1:0-4575 GCA_038238295.1 Flavobacteriales bacterium
AGTACCTGCTGCATTCAAAACAATCGTTTGGTTAGCGCCACTATTAATGGTATACGTTACTGTCGCATTCGGCGTTCCTGTAAAAGTTACTGTAGCAGAAGAATTTGGACAAATACTCACATTACTGGCTATACTGACTGTCGGTGGCGGGATTACAGTAATGACCATCGATCCGGATTGCGCCCGAGAACAAATCGGAGTTGTCGCCGAAGCAATACTTACCAATGCAAAAGTCGTTGTTGCACTATAAGTGTTCGTAATCGTTGCGGTACCTCCGCTATTCAATACAATCGTTTGGTTAGGACCATTATTGATGGTATACGTTACCGTGGCATTTGGTGTTCCCGTAAAAGTCACCGTAGCGCTTGCTCCCGAACAAATTGAAATATTCGATGAAATCGCAACTGTCGGTGGAGGCAGCACCGTAATGGTAGCCGAACCCGACACTGTGTTGGTACAGCTCGGTATTCCTGAAGAAGCAACACTCACTAAATTAAAAACCGCTGTTGCTGCATACGTATTGATAATTGAAGCCGTACCAGAACCATTCAGTACAATTGTTTGATTGGTTCCACTGTTAATGTTGTAGGTTACCGTTGCATTTGGCGTTCCTGTAAAAGTAATCGTCGCACTCGAACCAGAACAAATTGTTGCATTCGCAGCAATCGTAACGGTCGGCAATGGTAAAATAATAATCGTTACCGTCGCTGTCGATGTAGCGCAAACAGAAGAAGAAACGGAATAGGTGAAAACATATGGACTTCCAGCCTGCGTCAATGTAGAGATGTTTACGGTTCCAAAATGGCCATTGCTCGTCGCCAATGGACCTGACCAAGTACCGGTTGCATCCGGCGTCCCTGTTAATTCTCCAAATAAATTAAAAGGTGGATAAGTAGGTATATCGGAAATACAAATCCTTTTCACCGCGCTGGTTCCTGCATTGTTGGGTTCTAGCAAAGTAACATCAACTTGAAAACGAGTAGCACTTTCACAAGGTGGATCGACAGTAGTCGCAAAATAGCTCTGTCCATTAACCAACGGTACAGAAAGTGCTAATGGCGAAGCGGAAGAAATCGTAGAATACCATCGTAAGTTTCCTGTAGCTACCAAATCGCCAACGGTAGGCGCATTACCCGGAATATTACAAAAATCCTGTGTCGGGTCACCGGTAGGAACCGGAACAACTCCAACATTTACAAAAACAGAAAGGCGTGAAGTTTCGCAACTCGTGGATGGATTCGTCTGGCTAGCATAATAAATTGTGTTATCTACCAAAACCGTCGACAATGGTAACGCGGAACCATTTGTTGCCTGATTATACCATTTAATGTTATTCCCATTAACAATCAAATCTGCCAATGTAGCATCTGAAGCGACCTCAACACAAACTCCCTGAAAACTCAAACCTGTTGGCGCTGCATAAATTGCAACTATTACCTGCTGTCTCGTTCCGCAAGTGCCGGAATTATCATCAGCAAAATAGTCTTCTCCATTAACCAAACCTGCCGAAGCCGATAATGGCGTAGTCGAAGTTGCCGTAGCGTACCATACAATACCGTTCCCTCCACTAGTCGCAACAAGATTCCCTACAGTTGGCGACTCGACATCGCAAAACGATTGATTGTGATTCGCTACCGCCGGGCATTGCGCAAACGAATGGGAAGTAAGGCCAAAGTAGGCCCAAAACAAAAAGAGATAAAGTATTTTTTTTCTACCAAGAGTATTAATTCTCATAAGCATAACGAATTGACCAATTAAGAAATTTATAACCAAGAAATCGGGCTTTCAATACTAAATATCTAATGTTTTTATCAGATAAATGGCTTGCATTTATTTAAAAACTATAGTCCAGATTACAGATATTAATATTAGTCCATTTAATCATTTTAATTTTTAACAAATTTTAATATTATGAACAAAATCATTAACAATTTTTTAATCTAAATTTGACTACAATTAAAAACATACTCTTTTGATTTCCAACAAAATAAATTATTTTAAATAAAAAAAAGTGCCATTTCAAATGAAAAAAAACCTAGGTTTTATCATTCGAAAACACACAAAAAAACAGTCGAAAAAAAGAATTTGGAAATAAAAATGAATGGCAGAAGAAACGATTCTATCGCTATAGAAATAAGGAGTTCAGGGATTTATGAAGTACCATAAGAGCAACAGTTATCTTTCGTTCTTCTCTCTAAAATTAATGATATTATACACAACAATCACATTCTTTTGATTGATATATAACTGCTTGCGATTGCCTTGGTTTTTTCGAGTAATTATTGAGATTGTAAATGGCAAGCCATCATCGTCTTTGCAGGTAAAAGGGTGGATCACGTCCGTATCATTTTCTTCCGTTTTCTCGTAACTCAGGATATCGTACAATTGAACTTCCTGCGAATAGACAATAATTCTGTTCTTATTGGTATCCAACGCAATGACAATGGAAGCGTCTTTCAAATCAGACCATTTCCCCCAATCGCCCTTTTCATTTTTCTCTAAAACACTAAATCCAGTCGTGATAAATTTGTAGACTTGCGCCTCCGCCTGAATTCCGAAAGCCAGTAGTAAAACAATATAGAAATACTTTAATTGCATCGTTTGATTTTTTATATTTAAAAGCTACGCGCTGCTAATTCCTTTTTTTCCTGATGAAACTCCGCAATAACGTCGTCGATAATCTGCCTCACCGGTTGGATGGCGTCTATCAAGCCTGCAATCTGTCCGATTTCCAATTCGCCTTCAATCAAATCGCCCTCAAACATGCCGCGTTTTGCTCTTGCTCTTCCTAACAACGTTTTTAATTCGTCAGTTGTTGCGCAGTCGGTATACGATTTCTGAATGTCTTGGTAAAATTTATTTTTAATCAATCGCACTGGTGCGAGTTCCTTCAAGGTCAATTGGGTATCCCCTTCCTGCACTTTGAGGATGGTTTGCTTGAAATCTGGATGCGAAGACGATTCTACTGAAGCAGCAAAACGGCTTCCCATCTGCACACCATCAGCCCCTAAAACCATCGCAGCCAACATTCCTTTTCCGGTGGCTATTCCACCTGCAGCAATCAATGGTATTGTGAGGTTTCTTTTCACCATCGGAATCAGCGTAAAGGTCGTGGTTTCCTCCCTTCCGTTATGCCCGCCTGCTTCAAAACCTTCCGCAACAACTGCATCTACGCCTGCCTCCTGTGCTTTCAAAGCAAATTTGGAGCTGCTAATTACATGCACTACGGTAATTCCTTTCTCTTTCAAAAAGGCAGTCCATGTTTTTGGATTTCCCGCAGAAGTGAAAACAATCTTCACCCCTTCCTCGACAATAATATTGATAATCTCCTCGATATTCGGATACAGCATCGGCACATTGACACCGAAAGGTTTGTCGGTTGCTTTTTTACATTTTTGGATGTGGTCCCGCAATATTTCCGGATACATCGACCCGGCGCCAATCAGTCCAAGCCCACCGGCATTGCTCACCGCACTCGCCAACTTGTAGCCACTATTCCAAATCATTCCTCCCTGAACAATCGGATATTGGATATTGAAAAGCTGCGTGATTCTGTTCATTATCGCTTCGAAATTTTTCCGGTTTGAGAGTAGGTATTGGATTGTATTTTATACAAATACATCCCTGAATGCATCGCATCTAACGAAATATTTGAATTTTGGCTATTCAACTTTTGCTGTAAAACCAATTGCCCTAAAGCATTATAAAAAGTAATGTCGGCATTTTCAAATCCATTTGGAAAAGCTACTGTAACCGATTCTTTCGCTGGATTAGGGAAAACCAGGAATTGATTTTTTGTAAAATTATTGACCGCCAAAGCATTTGTCAGAGCCAGACTAAAATCAGGGATACCATAACCGTACTGATTGTCCGGAGTAGCGAAACGGTCAGCGGATTGCTTGACAAAATCAACTATTTGCTGATTGGTAAATTCTGGAACCGCGCTCCAAAAAGTGGCGATCATCCCCGCCATTATTGGTCCAGAAAAAGAAGTTCCGCTTGCTGTTCCAACATTTCCAGAAGGAGTTGCCAAAACAGATTGTTGTCCCTGCGCCATGATATCCGGCTTGATTCTTCCGTCGAAAGAAGGACCAATAGAACTAAATGATGCCAATTGTCGGTTTGCTTTCACGGCGCCTATAGCCAAAACATTATTGGCTTCCGCCGGAACTCCAACATGTGGTTCTGCGGTATTTCCTTCATTGCCCGCGCTGGCCACAACTACGATTCCTCTGCTAAAAGCAATGTTGGCGCCTTGTGAAGCGAAAGCTTTATTTCCTGTCATGTCTTCATAGGTATGTCCATAATTTGGATTATCAAATGCAAAATATCCTAATGATGACGTAATAACATCTGCTCCGACGCGGTCTGCTTCTTCAGCTGCTTCAACCCAATTGCTTTCTTCGACAGGGTTTTCGCTTGCGACGTCTTCAGTAATAAACAAATAGTAGTGTGCATCAGGTGCAGTTCCCACTAATTGATTGTCGACAAAACCGCCCATAGTAGACAGCACCAACATTCCGTGTGAATCACCGGTATAAAAATCAGGGCTTTTATTTACATAATCATAGCCCC
>JBBRXW010000204.1:0-4550 GCA_038238295.1 Flavobacteriales bacterium
ATTTCAGCACCCATATTGCATATCGTCCCTTTACCAGTGCAGGACATTGCTTTCGCGCCTTCACCAAAATATTCAACGATCGCACCTGTTCCACCTTTAACGGTAAGGATTCCAGCTACTTTTAAAATAACATCTTTAGGAGCCGTCCAGCCAGAAAGTTTCCCGGTTAGTTTAACTCCGATGAGTTTCGGAAATTTTAATTCCCATGCCATTCCTGACATGACATCTACAGCATCTGCACCACCAACTCCAATAGCTACCATTCCCAATCCACCGGCATTTACCGTATGCGAATCCGTACCGATCATCATACCACCAGGGAACGCATAATTTTCTAAAACTACTTGATGAATAATTCCAGCACCTGGTTTCCAAAAACCTATTCCATATTTATCAGAAACCGAAGAAAGGAACTCAAAGACTTCGTTACTTTGGGTTTTTGCCCGAGCTAAATCGGTCTTAGCATCCACTTTGGCTTGTATCAAATGGTCACAATGAACGGTCGTTGGAACGGCTACTTTACTTTTTCCGGCATGCATAAATTGCAATAGGGCCATCTGAGCAGTGGCATCTTGGCAAGCGACACGATCCGGTGCAAAATCAACATAATCTTTCCCTCTTGTTAAGGCGTGGGTTGGGTTTCCTTCCCAAAGATGGTTGTATAAAATCTTTTCGGTCAACGTAAGTGGACGGCCAACTATTTCTCGGGCTTTATCAACTCGGGACGTCATATTGGCGTAAACTTTTTTAATCATATCAATGTCAAAAGCCATAATAAATCGGTTAATTGTTTGCAGTGCGAAATTACGAAAACGTTGTACTACTAAAAAGTTTTTATTCAAATATGTTATTGAATTCTACTATTTTACGAAATGATACTTTTGAATAGCGGTTTTTTATTAAAAATGAAATTTAACTCCTCTAAATTAAAGATTCTTAATTCTTGTGTCTTAAATTCATAAAGGGTTTTTCATAAAAGCGGTATAAAAGTGAACTTATCCCGAGCGTAAGGATCAAATAACAAACCGAATAGGCGAGTAATTCAAACTTAGTCAACAAAACTGGGTTGAAAAAGTAACGCATCAACTGAAATAGTACGCTGTAGTGCAACAGGTATATGGAGTACGAAATTTTGCTTATTCTTGTAATTGGCTTTCCAATAAAATTAATCTCATCGTTCCATTCCGAAAGTAAAGGCAGCAAAAGTGCCAATGCCAATGAAGTAATCGGCAAATACAACACCTTCCAAAAGAACGGATATGTTTCGATGTGAATAGCAAGAAATCCAACGCCTATAAACAGCAATCCCATTAATAGTAATCCCAGTGCTAACCATATCCATTTGAATTCACGCCACCATTTACTATATTCAAAATACAGCCAGCTGAACAACACCCCTATAAAAATTGAATCCAACCGATACAGAACAACCGCTTTTAAAGCAATGTTCCATTCTATCAAAGTGATATTGGATGTAGTGTAATAGTACCAGCATTTCGTCCCGATGAAGCTGCCTATCAATCCAACAACAACCAGCAGAAACAACAATGATTTATTTTTAATCCGCAGATATCGGAAAACCATCCATAATGAAAAAGGCAAAAGAATATATGCAAATTCTTCAATCGATAAACTCCAGCTTTCTGGAAAAAATGGCAGCATCGGCTGATTCAAATTTTGAATGAAAAAGAAATACTTCCAGCTTTGCTCCGATGAATATCCGAAAGCTATCGCAATAAAAATTGCAATCAGTAAAACCAGAAAATAATTCGGGAATGTTCGCAACCATCTTCGTTTGAGGAATACAAAGAAATCTTTCGACGACCATTTCGTATCGATGACCAGCATAGTATAAAGAATCTTACCAATCAAAAAACCGCTCAGCACAAAGAATATTTCGACGCCCATAAAACCAACCAAAGGTGCTAATTGTCCGATGATTCCGCTATTGATAGGCAAAATCAGAAAGAGATGCGAGAACAAAACCATCAGTATGGCAGTGGTTCGCATGACATCCAGACCAAAAATCCTTTTCTGTTCGTTTAATGAATTCACTCTCAGGCTAATTATGTATTTTTGAATAAAATTGTCGACGATGAACCGATCAAAGATATATAAATTTTCAGGCGGTTTTATACTCTTGTGTTGTGTTGCATCTGCCATTTGGTATTCGCAACTTCCGAATCGGCACAAAGCGATTATTAAAACTACCTTTCTTCAAAAGACCGGGCTGGTCGATAACAAGTGGATCATCAATCAGGAAGCACGGCGATACAAAATGATTTCACCCGCTTTTTATATAGACGGTATCTACAAATCGATGGAAGGTCCAAAATCGTCGAACTACATTCAGTTGACAAAGGATTCTTCTCTAGTGTGGATTAATGGTTTCCATGTCAAAGCGCTCGACTCGAAAACCAAAAGACGCATTTCGAATGATTTTATCTGCCATACCAACATCGATTTCAATGACGTGAAGTACTTCAGTCATTTTCATCTCGACAACAGGATTGGTTTGTATTATCCACGGATGACTTCGCTGTCGCATGGCTTGGAGAATTTTAGTTTCCCGAAAGGGTATGGAATTCCAATGAAAGGCAACGATTTACTCTACATCACGACCGAAGCGCTCAACCATAATCTGCCCGATGCGAATTTCCTAATCAAGCATGAAGTCACGATTGATTATTCTAACAACAACACTGATTTCAAGCCATTGATGAGTCGTACAGTTTTTATCATGCTGCCGTACAATCAAATCGATCCGTATAAAGAACCTTTAGATCCGGGCAAGGATTATTGCATTCCTGTCGAAACAAAAAACCATAGTTATGCCGACGGAAAAGGCAATGTCAAATCCGGACATTGGGTGATTCCAGTCGGCAAGAATCGCTACCAAAGTTCCATTGATAATCAACTGCAAATCGCCGACAGTCTGCGATTGCATGCGGCAGCAGTGCATGTGCATCCGTTTGCCACTACGCTAACAATTTGGGATAAAACCGCCAACAAAGCGCTTTGGGTTTGCAAAATTAAAAACCACCAACGCAACATCGGGATTTCAAAAATTGAGGCATTGAGTTCTGAAGACGGCATCTGGATGTATCACGATCATTCCTACGAATTGGTAATTGATGTCGATAATACTTCCCCAACCAAACAAGATATGATGGGAAGTATGTTCCTGTTTTTCTATGATAAGGAACTCGATGCTGTTTTACATCCAAAAAAATAACCATTAAAATTACTTCTAATGGTTATAATATTCCTTGTAAGTTTTCTATTAGAATAAAGAAGCAATAATTTTTTCAATGGTGATTCCTTCTGCGTCCGCTTTATAATTTTTCACAACACGGTGTCTCAAAATTCCGGTAGCCACTGCTTTGACATCTTCGATATCTGGAGAAAATTTTCCGTTGAAAGCGGCGTTGGCTTTAGCGGCTAAAATCAGATTTTGGGAAGCCCTTGGACCGGCGCCCCAATCGATATAATTTTTAATGAAGTCATTGGACAATTTATTATCCGGGCGCGTCTTGCTTACAAGCGTCACCGCATATTCGATAACATTATCCGCTACCGGAACACGACGCAACAAATGTTGAAAATCGATAATTTCCTTGGCGGTGAATAACGGGTCGATGGTATTTTGGATATCCGAAGTGGTACTTTTTACCACTTGTACTTCCTCTTCAAAAGAAGGATAATCCAACTTGATAGAAAACATAAAACGATCTAATTGCGCTTCTGGCAAAGGATATGTTCCCTCTTGTTCGATTGGATTCTGTGTCGCCAATACAAAATATGGCAAGGATAATTTATAATTGTGTCCGGCAATCGTTACGGCGCGTTCCTGCATCGCTTCGAGCAAAGCTGCCTGTGTTTTTGGTGGAGTTCTGTTGATCTCATCCGCCAAAATAATGTTGGAGAAAATCGGTCCTTTAATAAATTTGAACTGACGGTTCTCATCTAAGATTTCACTTCCCAAAATATCGGAAGGCATTAAATCCGGAGTAAACTGGATGCGTTTGAAATCGAGTCCCAAGGCCTGAGCAATGGTATTCACCATCAACGTCTTCGCCAATCCTGGCACGCCAACTAATAAGGCATGTCCCCCTGAGAAAATGCTCAATAAAATCTGATCGACCACTTCGTCTTGTCCGACAATGATTTTAGCGATTTCCTTTTTTAATTCCATCCGTTTCTGGACGAGATTTCCTATTGCTTTGACGTCTGACATAATGAATTATTTTTTCAGCCAATTATTGGTGAATTCGCAATCACGATATTCCCCATTGATTTTAATATACGTTTCCTTGATTTTTTCTTCAGACCATTTGGCAATCGCATTAATCTGTTTTTCTTTCAATGCTAAATCTTTGATCTTGATATAATCTTTGGCATAATCCGCCGTATGTTCATCGATACGGTTAGTAACCATGACAATCTTGTACTTTTTCTTTCCCGATTGATCGGTATCGATTAGGGGAAGCGAAACTTCTCCTTCTTTTAAATTCGATACCTGAGCATACAATGTCGGATCCATTTTCGTC
>JBBRXW010000205.1:0-4547 GCA_038238295.1 Flavobacteriales bacterium
ACCCGCAATGTAAATATTTTTATGCTCGCCTTCGATTACGAAACCGCCGGGATTTCCGCCGTAGGTACCATCAGCAAAGGAACTAGAATGAATCGCATTGACAAGTTTGACGATGCCAAAATCGAATTTCCAGCTGCCACCGTGATTCATCATGTGTCCACCAAATCCTTTGAGCATATAATACGTGACAATTTCAGCATTGGCGATAATCGTCGCATTCGGATTAAACTGCATTAAATGTTCTACATCGAGTGTGTGATCTTGGTGCGCGTGCGTCAGCATCAGGTAATCGAATCGGAGTTCATTGATATTGATATGTGCTGCTTTTGGATTGGCTGAAATAAACGGGTCGACGAGAATGGTTTTGCCACTGACTTCAATCAGCAAAGTAGCATGGCCGTAGAAGGTAATTTTCATAGCGATTCTTTTAGGAGTTATTGACAATTAAATCCGAGAAAAAGAAAATCATGCACAGCGATAATAGGATCGCCAGCAGGAAGGTACTCAGCGCGACTTTTTTTAATTCGGGATCGAGTGCGCGGGAATCTTTATTTTTAGAAACCGTAACCAAATGTTTGATTAATGGGAAATAGGCAATTAGGAATAAGTATTGATCGAAATGGAAATGGCTTAAAATAGCAAATACCAACACCAAAAGCATTGCTGAAACGATTAGGAAGTAATGGTATTTCTTGGCCTTCTCGATACCGATTTTGACGACAATCGTATTTTTTCCTGATTTCTTATCGGAGATTTCATCCCGCATATTATTGAGGTTCAAAACCCCGACGCTCAGGAATCCAATTGCGGTTGCCGGCAGGATTAATATCCAGTCGAGTTGTTTGGAATATAGGAAATTAACGCCCAACGTACTGACCAATCCAAAGAAAACAAACACGAATAAATCGCCATAACCACGATACCCATAGGCAGTATTGCCAACCGTATATCGAATGGCAGATGCTATCGAAAGTGCGCCCAACACCACGAAAAATAACGAGTAGAATGGATGGTTTTCACCAAACGAAAAATAGACCAATAAGATAGCGGAAAGCATCGTCAGTGTGGCGGTGATAATCATTGCCCGTTTCATGGCTTCGGGCGAGATAACGCCGCTCTGTATCGCACGTTTCGGTCCTACTCGATCCTGATTGTCGGTTCCTTTGATGCCGTCGCCATAATCGTTGGCGAAATTAGACAGGATTTGCAATCCCAGTGTTGTGGCAATAGCAAAACCGAACAACCTCCAGTTGAATACTTGAGTTGGCGTTAGTATAGCGTCGGTCGGGTTGGCCAGCGCATACATACTTCCGACAATGATTCCGGAAACGGAAAGTGGTAATGTTCGTAATCTTGCGGCTTCAATCCAGTGTTTCATTTTACTTTTGCTTATTAATTTATTAACGTTACATCCAATTGCTGTCGGACCGTTCTAGTTCATACAGCCAAAGATTGACATACTGCTTTATCGTGTTGTAATTTCCCAATTGAAAAGCGATGGTTCCTCCGGCGGTATGCAATATAATCGATCCAATATTAATATTTTTATGCCAGAATAGCTGCGACGTTGTAATGGCCTGTATTTTACTCGGCTCGATAATTTCGTTGCTGATATCCCACGCCCCACTTTGTTTGATGATAAAATCATCATTAATAAACAAGCGGGTGTTCCTGAATTTAAAGAACTGAATCAGCCCGGTAAAAATCACGTAAGCCGGCACCAGATAATTGTAGGATGCGCCTAATGTTGGATTGTAATTTCTGAAAATAAAATAACCCATCAAAGGCAATCCAATCGTCAGAAAAATGGCGAAACCCAGCTTTCGGAAATTCGGTTTTAGCATAATTCCTTTTTCGGGAATCTTTTGAAATAAAAGTTTTAGGATGGCCTCTTTTTCCGTTTCATTGCAGCCCGGGATTTCAATTGCGGCGCGGCGTTCTTCTTTAGCATCGTGCGTGGCTTGTTTTATTTTCAACTCTAAAACATTCAATTTCTTTTGAAAATAATTTTGAGAAACGGCTGTTATCTGCACTTTCTCGGGTTTGATAATGGTGCTTTTGGTATGGAATAAACCGAATGAAATCAACAATGATCCTTTCTGCCGCGCGATTTTATAATCGAAATATTTGAGGATTGTCCGGACTAAATTAATTATTAACACCAATAAAAATAAACAGAGTAAAATGATGACGAAACTTTCAATTAATACCGATTCATTGACATACTTTTCAATGTTGGCATTTTTATAGACTTCATCCCCCAAAATTTTCTCTCCATAATCTAAGGCGGTAAATAAAAAAAACAGTAGTAGCGAAAAACTTTTGACATAATTCGATGTGATTCCCATTTTGATCAGACTCAAAAAACTAATAGAAATAAAGGGATGCGTCGCTTCTATTGAAGCAGCCGGTACTGCTTCGTCATTAATTGGTATTGATTTTCGATTTTCATTATCAAGAAGACTTGATTTTAATTCTAATGCTAATGAATGCGAAATAGCTTTGATTTCCCCTTCCTTATCGGAGGTTCCGGCGGTATCAACATCGAGCGCGTAAACACCGATTATTTTTTGTAATAAAGATTGATTGATATTAACTTGCTGGATTTTATGCAGTTGAATCGTCGTTTTTGTTTTACTAAAAATGCCTTCATTGATGACAAACTCTTGGCTTTCATGATCGAGGTAGAACGTAAAATTCAAATATTTCAGATAGGCTATTGTTCCGATGACAAGTATTACGGCAAGGATTCCAAGTAAAACATAGCCTTTATTACTTTGATCATACCTAAAAATCCAGATGACCAGAATTGGCCAAAGTGCCCGGGCATAATGCTGCAGGGTATCGAAAAACATCACCAGAATTCCAACAGAGGATTGCCGTTGCGGCTGGGTGAAAAGACTTTCCATTACAATTCTTTTTGAATTTTACCCATTAGTAATTGCTTGATATTCTCCGCTTGTTCTTTGGCGATTCCCGGGATTTCAATATCGCTTGAATTTCCGCCTGCAGTAAAGATTTCAATTTTCGCCAATCCGAAAAAACGGGAAAATATTCCTTCATGTAATGCGACATGTTGTATTCTGTTATAGGGAATTACCAAAGTATTTGTAGCAATAATACCCTGTTGAAATAACACATCATGCTGGCGAAAAGCAAATCCTTTTTTGGTAAAACCCAATCGTGAAAAGAAGATTATTAAAAGAAACAAAACCACTATTCCAATGATAATTTGTTTTTGAAAAGGCAATAATTCCGGTATAGTAATAAATGCTGCACCGCAAGCCACCCCTATTATTAGAAAGAAAATAGCCAGTTGCATCCAGATGATTTTCCAATAGGAAGGATGCAATTTTGAGAATGCTACCGCTTCAAATCTAGGAAGCTGTGTCGTATCGAGAATATCATTGGTAAAGTTTTCCATAGGTATCAACGCGGCATAATTTATTAATTAGATGAAAGCCATTATGGCAGCCATTTATTTTTACCAAAATCAGGTTTGCGTTTTTCTAAAAAAGCATTCCTTCCTTCCTTCGCCTCATCGGTCATATACGCTAAACGCGTGGCTTCACCGGCGAAAACCTGTTGTCCGACCATTCCGTCATCGGTCAGGTTCATAGCGAACTTAAGCATTTTTATCGATGTTGGCGATTTCTGGAGTATTTCCTGTGCCCATTGGTAGGCGGTATCTTCTAATTCATTGTGTGGAATAACCGCATTCACCATTCCCATTTCCAAAGCCTCTTGAGCGGAATAGTTTCGACCTAAGAAGAAAATCTCTCGCGCTTTTTTCTGGCCGACCATTTTGGCTAAGTAGGCCGATCCATAACCGCCGTCGAAACTGGTGACATCTGCATCCGTCTGTTTGAAAATGGCATGCTCCTTACTGGCCAGTGTCAAATCACAAACCACATGCAGGCTGTGTCCTCCACCTACAGCCCAACCCGGAACAACGGCAATGACTACTTTTGGCATAAAACGGATGAGGCGTTGGACTTCAAGAATATTCAATCGGTGCTGACCATCTTCCCCTACATAACCCTGATGGCCACGCGCATTCTGGTCGCCACCACTGCAGAAAGAATAGACACCGTCTTTGGTCGACGGTCCTTCGGCAGATAACAAAACGACACCGATAGACGTATCTTCCTGCGCATCATAGAAAGCTTGGTATAATTCAGAAGTGGTTTTGGGGCGAAAGGCGTTGCGTACGTTTGGACGATTAAAAGCGATGCGGGCAACTCCATTATATTTTTTATACGTGATGTCTTCAAATTCTTTTATTGTTTTCCAGTCAATCATATTGGTAATTGTATTATTTTAGTAGCGTAAAAATAAACCATTTTTTATATTTTCTGTTATGGAAGATAGTAAATATAATGATAGTTACTAAAATGAATACCGTAAAAATGAACCGTTATCTTTCGACAAAAAATAGTTATACCATTGCCATACTTTGGTTTATTGTCATCGGCATGTTGGTGCTTTTGGGAATCGGGCTTGCGAAAGAACATTTGTCTGCACTGCCGATCATTCTTTTATCTTTA
>JBBRXW010000206.1:0-4515 GCA_038238295.1 Flavobacteriales bacterium
AAAGCCAGGGAATGATAATGATGACAAACGACGCGGGAGGAAAATTGGTCTTTGTCAATCCGGATGCGGAAGCCGGGAATGGGGAAACGATAAATTAAAAATTGCTTCGATGCCTAAGAAACTAATCCTTTTCACTTTTTTATTCTGGGGACTTGCATTAGGGATTTGGCAACTTATTTTTAATTCTCATTCGGTATTGTCGCCGGTTTTGTGGGAAATTCATGTTATCTTCACGAGCGTTATTGTGTTTTACATTGCCATAAATTTAATTGTCGCAGAGAAAGTTTTAGATATTGTCAAAATCATTTTTAGGATTTTATTCAAAGTTTGGTTTGTAATCTTTATCGCTTTTTCATTGAAAAAATCTTTTGACATCAGAGGTTTTTTGCTGACGGCAACTTTTGCTTTTGGCTATCTAGAAGGATTGATTGATCTGAATGCATGGACGAGCGATCAGGAATCCCATTTCATTTTTTCTTTTTTTAACGAAGCAAACAATAAAAAGACGCGGATTCCGGTTTGTATCATTTGCCTTTCAATGATTCATATATTTTCGGCATTTATTGCATTTGTCTTTTTTACAGTTGAATAATTGTTACGCTCAAACTTCCCGGCAATGCGGATACTTATATAACTTTATAAAAATTTCAGCAACCACTTTATCAAAGAAAATCGAAAATAAAACTCCATCTTGTTGAACGAGTTTTTTAAAAAATAAAATTATGAAGTTAAAAGTTATTGCTTTCGATGCCGACGACACGTTGTTTGTCAACGAGCCTTATTTCCAGGAAACCGAACAAAAATTCTGTGTGCTAATGAGTGATTATCTGTCACATCAAGGGTTGTCGCAGGAATTGTTCAAGACAGAAATTGAGAATCTAGATCTTTACGGCTATGGTATCAAAGGTTATATCTTGTCGATGATTGAAGCAGCGATGCGGATTTCGAACAATACTATTTCGATAGAAATCATCGAAAAAATCATTGAATTGGGAAAAGAACTCCTTCAAAAGCCGATCGAATTGTTAGACGGTGTCGAAGACACCTTGAAAGCACTTCAAGGCAAATACAAATTAGTCGTTGCCACCAAAGGCGATTTGAAAGACCAGCAAAGCAAACTTCACCGTTCCGGATTGGGTCCTTATTTTCACCATATTGAAGTGATGTCTGATAAACAGGAAGTCAATTATGAGCGATTACTGAAACGTCTGGAGATCAAACCGGAAGAGTTTTTCATGATTGGCAATTCACTAAAATCGGATGTGCTTCCGGTATTGGCAATAGGCGGGCATGCAGTGCATATTCCGTTTCACACCACTTGGGAGCATGAGAAAATAAGCCACAAAGTAGAACATCCTAATTTTAAAACTTTAGAGAGAATCACAGAAGTTTTACCTTTATTATTGAAATAAGTTGCGACAAAAATTAGATTTAGAAACTTGGAACCGTAAAGAACACTTTTTGTTTTTCAAACAAATGGAAGAGCCTTTTTTTGGGGTTACTGCCACTATTGATTGCACAACAGCGTATTCAAATTCGAAGTTGCGAAACGTTCCTTTTTTTATTTACTACTTATATTACACCGTTACGGCGGTTAATGCGATAGACTCTTTCCGTTATCGCATAATAGAAGATGAAGTATATGTTTTTGATCGCATTGATGTGTCGGCAACGATTATGAGAAAAGACAATACTTTCGGATTTTCTTTGATTGAATACGACGACGATTTGAGAGAATTTAAGTTGATTGCCCAAAAAGAAATCGATCGCGTTCAAAAAACACCCGGATTATTTTCACTGGAATTCGAGCCTAATGTCATTCATTTCTCCGCTTTGCCGTGGATTGATTTCACATCGCTTTCCCATGCCCGAAGTTTTACATTTCCGGACAGTTGTCCCAAAATCTCTTTTGGAAAAATGTCTGTCACGGAGAATGGAAAAAGAACCATGCCCATTTCGATACATGTGCATCATGGTTTAATGGACGGTTTTCATGTCGGTGAATTTCTGAGCCTTTTTCAGGAATTGATGAATCAATAATTTAGCGGCAAAGCAGAAGCCTTGCCGCTCTTAATTACTATTTGCCTCCCAATAGAAGCAGGTCTGAAATGATCACTTCGGTAATGTATTTCTTTTCTCCATTTTTGTCATCATAGCTACTATGTGTGAGCTTTCCTTGGATGGCAATTTCTTTGCCTTTGGGCACGAATTTCTCGATTATGTCAGCCGTTTTCCCCCAAGCAGATAAACGGTGCCATTGGGTTTCGGTCACCTTTTCCCCTTTGTCGTTGGTAAAGGTTTCGTTGGTGGCGATGGTTAGTTTTGCTAGCTTTTTGTTTCCATCGAAAGTTTTGATTTCAGGATCATTACCTACGTTCCCGATTAATTGAACTTTGTTTCTTAGTGTACTCATGGCGTTTAAAAATTAAATGTTATTGTTGATATATCTTGTCGATTCTGTTAGGTTTCGATACGACAAAGTTGTGTACGATGGCAATAATTAATCGGTAATTAATCATTTACTTTCGGTTGTAACTATTTGTAACCGTTTGCAAATGGAAAATAATTTCTTACATTTGGTTGACAATAAAAGTTTTAGGAATGGTTTCTATCGAAACGCAGTGCTTGGGAAATAGCCCTGATTGGCGTGGAAATCCTGTCATTGCGTAAGGCAACAATCTGTTTGTATTTTATATTCATCGTATGACATTGCTGGATTGTGCCTTTTCGCAAGGACAGATTGCAACAGAAAGCAGGAAACAGCTCCTAAAAAACATATCATCCATTTAACTATCTATACGCCATGAAAACCTGTTTAGAATGCGACGAAAAAATTGTAGGCCGTGAAGACAAAAAATTTTGCAGCGATGGCTGTCGGAACAGCTATAATAACAAAATGAATAAGGACTGTACGAATTTTATGCGCAATATCAACAACAAATTGCGCAAAAATTACCGGATTCTTTCTGGACTGAATCCTGAGGGGAAAAGCAAAACAACACGAAATAAATTGCTAATGAAAGGATTTGATTTTGAGTTTTTCACGAACCAGCTTCAAACCAAAACAGGGAATATCTATTATTTTGTTTACGACCAAGGTTACTTGTTTTTAGAAAATGATTTTTTTATACTTGTGAAAAAAGACAGTTAAATCCGCAAACTTATCCGAATGAGAAAAAATTATACTTCGCTTTTCGCTGTCTTGTTTATATCGGCTCTGCTTAGTATTTTCCATTTTCTGATGATGCCACAATGGGTTTCGAACAATATTTCACTTACGGAATTTTCTACTCAAAAAGCGCTCGAACATATCCGGAATATTTCGGAGAAACCTCATTACATTAGTTCAGCCAATCATACCGTCGTTGCAAATTATCTCGTGAATGAGTTGCAGAAATTGGGATTAAAGCCCGAAATCCAAGAAGGAACTACGTTGACCGGCTGGGGGAATCTGGTAAAATCGAGGAATATTATCGCGAGAATCAACGGTTCTAATAGTTCTAAAGCGTTGCTGTTGCTGTCACATTATGATAGTGCGCCGCATTCGTTTTCGCGTGGCGCTAGTGACGATGCTTCGGGAGTAGCGACAATACTCGAGGGTTTGCGTGCCTTTTTATACCAGCCAACGCCACATAAAAACGATATTATCATCGTGTTCTCTGATGCTGAAGAATTGGGTTTGAACGGCGCGGCGCTTTTCGTCACGCAGCATCAATGGGCGAAGGAAATTGGATTGGCCCTTAATTTTGAAGCGCGTGGCACCTCAGGCCCAGGCTATATGCTGATGGAAGTCAATCACGGGAATGCTGCCTTGGTCAAAGGATTTTCCGAAGCCAACCCAAAATATCCGGTGTCGAATTCGTTGATGTACAGTATTTACAAAATGCTTCCAAACGATACCGATTTGACAGTTTTCAGAGAACAAGGAAAAATTCAGGGATTCAATTTTGCTTTTATTGACGGCCATTTCAATTACCACACCCAGCAGGATTCGTACGCGCATGTGAGTCCAATTACAATTGCGCACCAAGGCTCCTACTTAATGCCTTTACTCCATTATTTTTCGAATGCTGATTTGCAAAATCTAGATACTGCTGAAGACGATGTTTATTTTAACGCGCCGTTTTATTTTGTAAGTTATCCCTTTTCATGGATTTTTAAAATGGCTATTGGCGCGCTCGCGTTCTTCTTAATTTTGGTGGTGATCGGGTTAGGGAAAAGAGTATTGCATGGCGGCGAAATCGCTAAAGGATTTGTAGTACTGTTGTTTGCGTTGGCCGCTAGCGGTTGCTGTACGTATTTCGGCTGGCAGCTCGTTCTTAAAATCTATCCGGAATACACCGATATCCTTCAGGGATTTACGTATAACGGGCATTATTATATTGCGGCGTTTGTGTTTTTAAATCTAGCGATTGCCTTTCTAATGTATGGCAATTCGAGGGCCACGAACATAACATTGAACCAAACCATTGCTCCTTTATTTTTATGGATATGCCTCAATTTTGGAATAGCATT
>JBBRXW010000207.1:0-4485 GCA_038238295.1 Flavobacteriales bacterium
CAATTTTAAAGTCGGGGTACTCGTCTTGAGTTTCATAAGTGTGACGCATGTTTTTTTTAGAATTTCCGTTGAATGTCACTTCCGCAAAAGGCATCGCCGGCAAGGTAAAAGCCCAATTCTTGCGCTAAAACCATTTCTTCTTTTTGAAGTACGCCACCATTCCCAAAACCAATGCAAACATTACCGCCAGTACAATAAAATAGCCGTATTTAAAGCGAAGTTCCGGCATCACATCGAAGTTCATTCCGTAAACGCCAACGATGAATGTCAATGGCATAAAGATTACCGAAACGGCAGTTAAGATTTTCATGACTTCATTCATGCGGTGGTTTTGCGACGAGAAATAAAAACTGGAAGCACTGTCGAGCGTATTCATATCGTACTCGATCTGCTCGAGAATTTCCAAGGCTTTTTGATGCAGTCGCGCAAAAAAACTATAATTCACTTTTTCGATACCATCATAATCAGCCTCGTCGTGCTCACTTTTCAGGTTGAATAATGCATCGCGTAATGGCAGAATCGAACGTTTCAGGAAGTTCATATTCTCCCGATTCTTTTCAATTCGTATCAAAACTTCCGGTTTATCACTCGTTTTGGCTTCAATCATCAATTCTTCGATAAGATCTTCGTAAAATTCGATGGTGATGTAAAAATTTTCCATCACAGCATCGAGGAGTAAATACAACAAATAATCATTGCGCTTTTTACGTACAATACCGCTATGGGTTTTGATGCGCTCGCGGATGTGTGCAAAGAAATCACTTTTCTTCTCCTGAAAAGAAACCAGCAAATCGTCTTTCAACAAAAAGCTAATCTGCTCCACTTTGACCTGTTCGTTGTCTCCGCCGGGCAATATCGATTTGATACTGAAGAACAATATCTGGTCTAATTCCTCCATCTTGCTTCGTCGGGAAACATTAAGAATGTCGCTGATGATAAACGGTTCAATCGACAGCATTTCTCCGATTTCTTTGATCAATTCAACGTCATGCAGCCCATGAACATTGAGCCATTTGACATCATCTGCCTGCAGTTCGTCATCAATTTCCTTGCGAATCCGCTCTATCGAAACCTTCTTATATTCTTCATAACCGGCATCATCGTAGACAAACAATTGCATTTCGACCGGTTCCGTTGTATGAACGCCGGTATATTCATAATAATTCGGCTGCACTTTTCGAACCTGCTTGTATTTTATTTTTTTCATGCAAGAATAATTTGTCCTAAAGATAGGAGTTTTTAAATTTCCCATTTACATTTACAAAAAAAACGAAATGCAGACATTTATTATCAACATCAAAGAACTTTTACAAGTCCGTGATACTGCGGTTACCACGGTTGCTGGAGCCGAAATGGCGAAGCTTCCGACGATAAAAAACGCGTTCCTACTTATAGAAGATAATCGGATAAAAGATTTTGGCTCCATGGAAGATTGCCCTCAAATCGACCCTGAAAAACTAATCGATGCATATCAAAAAATAGTGCTTCCTGCCTGGTGCGACAGCCATACCCATATCGTTTATGCGGGAAATCGCGAACAGGAGTTTGTAGATCGTATCAATGGACTATCGTATGAAGAAATCGCCAATCGTGGCGGCGGGATTTTAAACTCCGCTAAAAAACTGCATCAGACCTCCGAAGAAGAAATCTACAACCAATCGAAAGTGCGGCTCGAAGAAGTAATGCGGCTCGGAACCGGTGCGGTGGAAATCAAATCCGGTTATGGACTTTCCGTCGAAGATGAAATCAAAATGCTTCGCGTTATTCGGCGATTAAAGGAAAATTACCCGATTACAATCAAGGCTACTTTTCTCGGTGCGCATGCTTTTCCTATTGAATTTAAAAACAACCACCAAGGTTATATCGATTTAATTTGTAATGAAATGATTCCAAAAATCGCTTCGGAAAATCTGGCGGAATATATCGACGTATTTTGTGAAGACGGCTATTTCTCCGTTGCGGAAACGGAACAGATCTTGCAATGTGGGTTAAGATACGGTTTGATTCCAAAAATACATGTCAATCAATTCAATGCCATCGGTGGCGTCGCGGCAGGAGTTAAATGCAATGCGCTTTCCGTAGACCACCTCGAAATCATGACGACAGCCGATATCGAGGCATTAAAAAATACCGATACAATGCCTGTTGCTTTGCCTTCCTGCTCTTACTTCCTGAGCATTCCATATACACCCGCTCGGGAAATGATGAATGCTGGCCTGCCGCTGGCTTTGGCAACCGACTTTAATCCGGGTTCTACGCCATCAGGAAACATGAATTTTGTCGTGGCAACTGCTTGCATTAAAATGAAAATGACGCCAGAAGAAGCCATCAATGCGGCAACAATCAATGGTGCCTATGCGATGGGACTTTCCGAAACCCACGGCAGTATAACGGTTGGCAAAATAGCGAACCTGATTATTACGAAACCCGTCTCTTCCTATTATCAATTGCCATATGCTTTCGGAAGCAACCTTATTGACCAGGTCATTATTTCTGGAAAAGTGATTGCATAAAAAAAGGAACCCGATTGGATTCCTTTTAATTTATATTCTTAAAAACTATTATTTCAAACTGAAGCTTGATTTAGAAACCAATTCTCCCTGATCGAACACGTTAACAAAATAGGTTCCTTTTTCGAAATTTTTCCCTGGTAAATCTTGAGAAACATTCACCGATTTGTTTTCATATTTCACTGTCGTAGCAAAGCTGTATGTCAATGAATTCTCTCCGAATACTTCGGTTTTCTTTTCACCAAGTACATTATTTTTACTGTCAATTACCTGAACATAATACGTTTTATCACCTTGTTTTGCTACTTTATTTTCAGCAATTGTGAAGTTGATTTTCAAAATATCAGCTCTTCTGGCTTTTTCAGTTTCGATTTGCTTCCCAGAGCTTCTGAGTTTGTAAGCCGATGTTTTCAAGTTAGAAACCGTCAATTTTTGGGCAACCTCTACAGTTTTTGATAATTCTTCGTTTTGACCCACTAAAACTTCATTGTATTTTCTAGATTCTCCAAGTACCGTTACCGTGCTGTCGCGCTGTGTCGTCAGCTTGGTATTGTCTTTCTTGAGTCCTTCATTTTCCATCATCAGGCTTTTCATTTTGGTATCTAAAGCAAGATATTGGCTTTTGTATTTCGACATCGATGCGGCATCACCTTTCGATTTTTTCAAATCGGCCATTAGGTTGACCACTTTTTCTCTTTCGGCGATTAATTCATCCGACATTGAAGTATTTTCAGCAATTGCAGCATCGTAAGTGGCTTTTAGTTCCTCCAAATTTTTCATCACAGAATCTTTTTCTGTTTTGGTTGTGGTCAATTGGGTTTGTAAGGTTTTAGCATCCGAAGTCATTTTAAAAATGTACACTAAACTTCCTACAAGTAGTACGGCTAAAATAGCGATAACAGCTTTTAAATTTGAATTGCTTTTTTGATTTTCCATAATTTTAAATTTTGTTTTAACAAAAATAATAATATTTGAGGTAATAACGTATGTTTGTTTTAATATATTACTTTTAATGTTAAAAAAGTTTTTTATGGAGAAGCTGATTCCATTTTACAACATCGATTTGGCGAAGGTTACCAATCATCGCAGTGGTGAAATCAAGTTTGGTGAAAAGATGCTCACCGTCCCGAAGGATACCACAGATACTACTGGATTTATAGAAAATTGTCAGGCGCGTTATGTACTTTTTGGTATCCCAGAAGACATCGGCGTACGCGCCAATTTCGGGCGTCCCGGTGCGGCATCGGCTTGGGAAAGCGCAATCAAAAGCATTGCGAATATTCAATTCAATAAATTCTCCAAAGGCAACGAACTATTGGTCTTAGGCCAACTTGATGTATCGCAAGAAATGGCCGCGGTAGAAAATCTTGATTTCCATAACATCGATGACCGCAAAAAATTCAATGATCTTGTCGTAAATATCGATAAGGAAGTTGCTCACATTGTATCGATTATTGTTAAAGCCGGAAAAAAACCAATTATCATTGGCGGTGGACATAACAATTCGTACGGGAATATTAAAGGTACCGCACTTGCTAAAGGAAAACCCATCAATGCTATCAACTTCGATGCGCATTCCGATTTCAGAATTCTTGAAGGGCGCCATAGCGGCAATGGATTCTCGTATGCCTATGAAGAAGGTTTCCTACACAAATATTTTATTTTCGGACTGCATGAAAACTATACTTCCAAAAAGGTATTGACCAAAATAAAAAAGATCTATACCCGCGTACGTTATAACACCTATGATGAAATTGCTATCCGGAAACATAAGAATTTTGAAACCGAAATGACAAATGCGCATGAATTCATCGGGCATGAACCTTACGGAATCGAAATTGATCTTGATGCCATTCCAAATATCGCCTGCAGCGCAATGACTATCAGCGGTTTTTCTGTCGAAGAATTACGGCAGTTCATTCACTTCTTTGGTAAAAATCAAAATGCGAGTTATCTTCATATCTGTGAAGGGGCA
>JBBRXW010000208.1:0-4453 GCA_038238295.1 Flavobacteriales bacterium
AAAGCGTAATCTTGAAGTAATGGTTAAAATTTTTGGAAGAAAAACACCATTAGAATTAAGCTTTATGCAAGTAGAAAAAGTATAATTTTTTGTTACATATATTAACCGCATTAATCGCTTCCAATGATTAATGTAAAATTTTAAAAAATGGCTAAAGAAGTTAGTAAAGTAGTTAAACTACAAGTTAAGGGAGGCGCAGCGAATCCATCGCCGCCGGTTGGACCTGCTCTTGGAGCTGCTGGTGTTAATATCATGGAATTCTGCAAGCAGTTTAATGCCAGAACCCAAGATAAAGCCGGCAAAGTATGCCCTGTGCAAATCACGGTATACAAAGACAAATCATTCGATTTTGTCGTGAAAACTCCTCCTGCTGCTGTTCAATTATTGGACGCTGCAAAGCTAAAGTCCGGTTCAGGTGAACCAAATCGTAAGAAAGTAGCAAGCGTTACTTGGGACCAAATCAAAGCAATCGCAGATGATAAAATGGTAGATTTAAATGCATTCACTATTGAGTCTGCAATGAGTATGATCGCTGGAACAGCTAGATCTATGGGTATAACTGTATCAGGAGATTCTCCTCTAAAATCTTAATTACGAAATGGCAAAATTGACAAAAAAGCAAAAAGAGGCTGCTTCAAAAATTGAAAAGAACAAATTGTATTCGTTGAAAGATGCTTCGGCATTAATCAAAACAATTGCTTCTGCAAAATTTGATGAGTCTGTTGATATCGCAGTGAAACTTGGAGTAGATCCTAGAAAAGCGAATCAAATGGTAAGAGGAGTAGTTACTTTACCTCACGGTACAGGAAAAGATGTAAGAGTGCTTGCATTGGTTACTCCGGATAAAGAAGCGGAAGCTAAAGCTGCTGGTGCAGACCACGTAGGTTTAGACGACTATTTACAAAAAATCAAAGACGGTTGGACAGATATTGATGTTATCATCACGATGCCTGCTGTTATGGGGAAATTAGGTCCATTAGGTCGTATTTTAGGACCTAGAGGTTTAATGCCAAACCCTAAAACCGGTACGGTTACTATGGATGTAGCGAAAGCTGTAGCTGAAGTAAAAGCTGGTAAAATCGACTTTAAAGTAGATAAAACAGGTATTGTTCATGCCGGTATCGGAAGAGTTTCTTTCGGCGCTGACATGATTTTAGACAATGCGCACGAAATCATTCAAACATTATTGAAACTTAAACCAACTGCGGCGAAAGGAACTTACATCAAAAGCATTCACTTGTCTAGCACAATGAGTCCTGCGATTGCATTAGATCCTAAAGCGGTATAAATTAGAAATCATGACTAGAGAAGAAAAATCAAGAGTTATTGAAGATTTAACTGCACAGTTAGCGGGAACGAATGTTGTTTATTTAGCAGACATTTCTGGTTTAAATGCAGAAACTACATCTAACCTAAGAAGAGCTTGTTTTAAAGCAGGTATCGAATTGGCAGTAGTTAAAAATACATTGCTTGGAAAAGCAATGGAAGCTTCAGACAATGACTATGGCGACTTAGCTACAGTTTTGGCTGGAAACACTTCAATCTTAATCGCTGAGAACGGAAACGCCCCAGCAAAGATCATCAAAGAATTTCGTAAGAAGTCTGACAAGCCGCTTTTAAAAGGTGCTTTCATTCACCATGCGATATTTATCGGTGACAACCAATTGGATGCTTTAATCGCACTGAAATCGAAAGAAGAAGTGATCGGAGAAATCATCGGATTGTTACAATCTCCTGCTAAAAATGTTATTTCTGCCCTTAAATCAAGTGGTGGAAAAATCGCAGGAATTGTTAAAACGTTATCGGAAAGATAACACCAGCCCAAGCGCGCACTTAAATAAATTATATTTTACAAACTATTAAAAACGATAGAAAGAATGGCAGATTTGAAACAATTCGCAGAACAATTAGTTAACCTAACAGTAAAAGAAGTTAACGAATTAGCAACAATTTTGAAAGATGAGTATGGTATCGAGCCTGCAGCAGCTGCTGTAGTTGCTGGTCCTGCAGCTGGTGGTGGCGGAGAAGCTGCTGCTGCTGAAGAGCAAACTGAATTTACAGTAGTATTGAAAGAGTCTGGTGCATCTAAATTAGCAGTAGTAAAAGCAGTTAAAGAATTAACTGGTTTAGGTCTTAAAGAAGCTAAAGATTTAGTAGATGCTGCTCCATCTAACATCAAAGAAGGTGTCACTAAAGATGAGGCGGAAGGTCTTAAAAAATCTTTAGAAGAAGCTGGAGCTGTAGTTGAGTTAAAATAACAAAACTCGGTTTTTAGAACTAGGTTTAGGCCTTGGGCAGCGATGTTCAAAGGCCTAAACCATTTTTCGTATAATAAATTGATATCCAATTTTATTATAAATAGTTTAAAATACCAAAAAGCTTTTTGATCAATACGAAGAAAGAAAGTCTACTAAAGTATTCTTTTTAAGAGGTATTGGTTATAAAAAGAAAGTATAAATTAAACAGTGTCTTACACAAAAAAATTACTTTTTTTTAATCAAAATTTTGTCCATTGATGATAACAAATCAGACTGAAAGATTGAATTTTGCCTCAACTAAAAACATCCCGGACTATCCGGATTTCTTAGATGTTCAGGTTAAATCTTTTAAAGATTTCTTCCAACTGGAAACCAAATCTGACGAAAGAGGCAACGAAGGGTTATACAACACCTTCATGGAAAATTTTCCAATTACAGATACACGTAACAACTTTGTATTGGAGTTCCTAGATTACTTTGTAGATCCACCACGTTATACTATTCAAGAGTGTATAGAAAGAGGACTTACGTATAGTGTGCCTTTAAAAGCTAGGCTGAAACTATACTGTACAGATCCAGAACATGAAGATTTTGAAACGATTGTACAGGATGTATATCTTGGAACAATTCCGTATATGACCCCTAGTGGTACCTTTGTAATCAACGGTGCTGAACGTGTAGTTGTTTCTCAATTGCACCGATCTCCTGGTGTTTTCTTCGGACAATCCTTCCATGCGAATGGAACCAAACTTTATTCTGCCCGTGTTATTCCTTTCAAAGGATCCTGGATCGAATTTGCAACCGATATCAATAGCGTCATGTACGCCTATATCGATCGTAAGAAAAAATTACCAGTAACCACTTTATTCCGCGCCATCGGTTTTGAAAGAGATAAGGATATCCTTGAGATCTTCGACCTAGCCGAGGAAATTAAAGTGTCTAAAACTGGACTTAAAAAATATATCGGTAGAAAACTTGCTGCACGTGTATTGAATACATGGCACGAGGATTTCGTTGATGAAGACACCGGCGAGGTAGTTTCTATCGAACGTAACGAGATCATCCTTGATAGAGATACCATTATCGACAAAGATAATGTGGAAGAAATCATCGACTCGAATGTGAAATCTATCCTTTTGCATAAAGAAAGTACGAATCAGGCGGATTACTCCATCATTCACAACACCTTGCAAAAAGATCCAACCAACTCTGAAAAAGAAGCGGTGGAACATATCTATAGACAATTAAGAAATGCCGAACCGCCTGATGAAGAAACGGCGCGCGGTATCATCGATAAATTATTCTTCTCAGACCAACGGTATAACTTAGGTGAAGTGGGTCGTTATAGAATGAACAAGAAATTAGGGTTGGATATCCCAATGGAAAAGCAAGTCTTGACCAAAGAAGATATCATCACCATCGTAAAATACTTAATCGAACTAATCAACTCTAAAGCGGAGATTGATGATATCGATCACTTATCCAACCGTCGTGTAAGAACTGTAGGCGAGCAATTGTCGCAACAGTTTGGTGTCGGTTTGGCGCGTATGGCAAGAACCATCCGTGAAAGAATGAACGTTAGAGATAACGAGGTGTTCACACCAATCGATTTGATCAATGCGAAAACATTGTCATCGGTAATCAACTCTTTCTTCGGAACGAACCAGTTGTCTCAGTTTATGGATCAAACGAATCCATTAGCGGAGATCACACACAAAAGAAGATTATCGGCCCTTGGGCCAGGTGGACTTTCTCGTGAAAGAGCCGGGTTTGAGGTGCGTGACGTTCACTATACACACTATGGTCGACTTTGTCCGATTGAAACTCCTGAGGGACCAAACATTGGACTTATTTCTTCTCTTGGAGTGTATGCTAAAGTGAATGGCATGGGATTCATCGAAACGCCTTACCGTGAAGTTAAAAATGGTAAAGTCGATTTGAATGCAACACCAATTTATTTAAGCGCCGAAGAAGAAGAAGGTAAAATGATTGCTCAGGCAAACATCGAAATGGATAGTACCGGAAAAATTACTGCCGATAAAGTTATTGCCCGTGAAGAAGGCGATTTCCCAGTGGTTGATCCAGGACAGGTGCATTATACAGACGTAGCTCCAAACCAAATTGCATCGATTTCAGCTTCATTGATCCCGTTCCTAGAACATGATGATGCGAATAGAGCGTTGATGGGATCAAAC
>JBBRXW010000209.1:0-4437 GCA_038238295.1 Flavobacteriales bacterium
ATTGGATGGGACGACAACAGCAACCCTGATTATTTGAAGTTAACACTTGGAATTGTAGGCGAAAATAACTTTATGGCCTATTTGGGTTGCGGGCATTTTGTAGCCACTTACAAGAAAGACATGTTTGAGGAAATCGTAACCTATATTGGCTATAAAATGGGCGGTAACAGCGAAGTATATCTTGATGACATTTCTTTAAAAAAAGATTATTGGCGCTTAACCACACACGACAATTACGGATATCATATGGGAAATGTACACGAGCCTTGGATGGATGAAATTATTTTCACTAAAGATAAAAGCACCGATTTTAAATATGATTTTCCGATTTATAAGAAAATAAACCGCCTGCATTTTTATATGAAAAACCATATATTCAGGAAGTTTTTCAAAAACCCGAAATGTCGAAGATGGTTTTATCGTTTTAAGAAAATGCCCGCCGAAATGATTTCGAAATACTAATTGATGTCGATACCAACAAAAAAATTCACGATTCTTATCACGACGAAAAACCGATTGCAGGATTTGATATTTACCCTTGCTAAAATCGAAGCTTTGCTTAAAAAGGAAGACGTGGCCTGCATCATTTGCGATGATGGTTCGGACGATGGTACCACTGCGTATCTCCAATCGAATTATCCGAATATCCATTTAATCCGCAACGAAAAAAGCAAAGGACTTATCTATAGCAGGAATAAATTACTTGGACTGACACACTCCGAATTTGCTATTTCAATAGATGATGATTTGCATTTCATTACTCCAAATCCATTAGAATTAATTGAAAATCATTTCCGCCAAAATCCTAAATGTGGATTGATTGGATTCCGGATTTTCTGGAGCACCTCTGAGCCCACTTCAACCAGTACCAACGAGAAGCCCATTAGAATGAAAAGTTTTGCCGGCGGTGCCCACGTCTGGAGAATGAGTGCTTGGCATCAAATTCCGGAATATCCTTCGTGGTTTATATTCCATGGTGAAGAAGATTTTGCAGCCTATGAATTGTTTAAAAAAGGAATTGAAATACATTATTTGCCTACGGTTTTAGTCCATCACCGTGTCGACCTGAAGGTTCGCAAAACACAATCCGACTATACATTGCGGTTGCGACGTTCGTTGCGTTCGGGCTGGAATTTGTATTTTCTCTTTTTTCCATTATATAAAATTCCAAGAATGCTAGCGTATTCGATTTGGATGCAATTGAAACTCAAAGTTTTTAAAGGCGACTTCAAAGCATTGAAAGCGATTCTGCAGGCAGGTTTTGATGTGATTTGTTTCACTCCGAAAATTATAAAAAATAGCAATCGGCTGACCTTAAAAGAATATGCAGAATTTGAAAAATTAGAGAATATCAAATTGTATTGGAAACCCGAAAATTAGTTATTTTTACGATTCGATTTTAAATAATTTAATGAAAAACATTGCTATCATTCCTGCCCGTGGAGGTTCTAAAAGATTGCCCAATAAAAACATCTCGTTATTAGGCGGTATCCCATTGATAGCCCACAGCATTATAGAAGCGCAAAAGAATAGTGCTATCATTGATGCTGTATATGTCTCGACAGATAATCTTCAAATTAAAGAGATTGCGTTATCCTATGGGGCAACAGTAATCGATCGCCCCGCAGATTTATCCGGCGATGCAGAACCGACCGTGACCTCTTTAAAGCATGTTTTAAAATCTATAGCATCAGAAACGGAAAATGTATTTCTATTGCAGGCTACCAATCCATTACGACCATCAAATCTGATTGCCGACGCTTTCAAAATCTTCTCAGAAAATAAGGCCGACAGCCTGATGACCGTTACGCGGAATCATCAAAAGTTTGGAAAAATCATTAACAATACGTTTGTACCATTCAATTATACCATCGGGCAGCGAAGCCAAGATTTAGAGCCACTGTATTTTGAAAATGGCCTGCTTTACATCATCAAATCGCCATTAATTTTAGAAGAAAAATTAACAGGAATACACCATTTCCCAATGATTGTTGAACATCCTTTCGCCCATGTCGATATCGATACGCAGGAAGATTTTGATTTTGCCAGTTATTTACTACATCAAACCCCAAATTTAAAATGAATCCATTCCTAGAAATTGCCGGGCGCAAAATAGGTGTCGATTTTCCGCCATTAGTTATCGCTGAAATCGGAATCAACCACGAAGGCTCATTAAAAACAGCTTTAGAAATGGTCGATGCCGCGAAAAGAGCCGGCGTTGAAGTCGTCAAACACCAAACGCATATTGTTGAAGATGAAATGAGCGCGGTCGCCAAAAAGGTGATTCCTGGGAATGCCGATGTTTCGATTTATGAAATCATGGAGCGTTGTGCCCTAAATGAAGACGAGGAAATTCAATTGAAAAACTATGTTGAAAGCAAAGGCATGATTTTTATTTCGACACCGTTTTCACGTGCTGCTGCCAACCGATTGGAACGAATGAATGTCGAAGGGTATAAAATCGGTTCCGGAGAATGCAACAACTATCCATTGTTAGAACACATTGCGTCGTTTGGGAAACCAGTCATTTTAAGCACGGGCATGAATACCATCGAAAGCGTCCGCAAAGCCGTAGCTATTTTTGATAAATATCAGGTCCCAGTGGCGTTATTGCATACGACAAATTTATATCCAACACCCATTCATTTAGTGCGCTTTGGTGCGATGACGCAGTTGCATGAAGCCTTTCCCGATAAGGTTTTTGGACTTAGCGATCACACATTGAATAACAATGCCTGTTTGGGAGCAGTGGCTTTAGGCGCTAGTATTCTTGAGCGTCATTTTACCGACCACATGCAACGCACCGGTCCGGATATCGTTTGCAGCATGGACGAACAGACTACCAAAGAACTGATTGTTTCTAGTAATGAAATGTGGCAAATGCGTGGCGGTACGAAAGAGCCTGCGAAAGAAGAACAAGTCACGATCGATTTTGCTTTTGCAACGGTATGTTCTATTGCGCCAATCAGGGAAGGAGAAGTTTTTACCAAAGAAAACATTTGGGTCAAACGTCCTGGAACCGGGAAAATAGTTGCTGAACATTTCGACAGTATTTTAGGAAAAAAAGCGACACGAAATATCAGCGATGATGAACAATTAATCTGGGGTGATATTCAATAATTAAATGAAAAAAATCCTCTTCTTAACGGGCACTCGTGCCGATTTTGGTAAAATAAAATCATTGATTCAAATCCTTGAAAGCCATCACGATTTCGAGGTTTTTGTATTTGTAACCGGAATGCACCTGCAGAAGGAATATGGATATACGTTATTGGAAATCGAACGCTGTGGATTTAAAAACATTCACACTTTTGAAAATCATACGCATGAAAGTACAATGGATTTGACATTGGCAAAAACGATTGGAGGGCTTTCAGCTTATGTAAAAAATGTCAATCCTGACATGATTATTGTGCATGGCGATCGGGTAGAAACCTTAGCCGGTGCCATTGTTGGATCACTCAATAATATTCTCGTGGCTCACATCGAAGGCGGTGAACTTTCGGGAACTGTTGATGAATTGATACGCCACAGCGTCAGCAAATTAAGCCACATTCACTTCGTTTCGAATACAGAAGCGAGGAAGAGATTGCTGCAGATGGGTGAAATCAAATCCTCTATTTTTACGATTGGCTCGCCCGACATCGATATCATGTTTTCGGAAGATTTGCCCGATTTGGAAACTTCGAAATCGTATTACCAGATAGATTTTGACAACTATGCGGTCGCAATGTTTCATCCCGTAACCACCGAAGCCAAATTTATGGAGCAGTATGCTATCGATTTTGTCAACGCGTTGGAAGAAGACCATCATCAATATGTAATTATTTTCCCGAATAACGATATGGGAAGCCAGTTTATCATTACGGCGTATCAAAAACTTAAAGACAATTCGAGGTTCAGGATATTTCCATCGCTTCGTTTCGAATATTTCCTGACACTATTAAAAAATTCGCAATTCATTATAGGCAACAGCAGTGCTGGAGTTCGAGAAGCACCTTATTACGGAATTCCAATTATCAATATTGGTACACGCCAGCAAAACCGAGCCATTCACGCAGATATTATCAATGTTGGTTACGACCAAAACAGTATTATAAAAGCATTGAAAGCTATAGATTCTCATCAAGTTTCGGCCAATAATGCCAATTTTGGTTTTGGAAATAGCTCCGAATTATTTCTCGAATCCCTGCGCAATGATGCGATTTGGAAGTTAGATCACCAAAAACAGTTTAGAGACATTTAATGCTTTTCAACACCCTTCCATTTCTTTTATTTCTGCCTTGTGTGCTGATAGTGTATTGGTTGCTGAATAAAAAAAGCTTGCAACTTCAAAATGGTTGGCTGCTTCTAGCGAGTTATTTCTTTTATGCCTGCTGGGATTGGCGGTTTTTGTTTCTGCTTCTTTTTTCTACCGGATTGGATTATTTTACCGGG
>JBBRXW010000210.1:0-4417 GCA_038238295.1 Flavobacteriales bacterium
GAAGCGGCTGGAAGTGCTGGTGTTATTAATATCAAAACCAAAAAGAGCAAAGCAAAAGGACTCAATGGCAGCGTGACTTCTCGACTTTCTCGTGGTAATAAAACGCATGCGAGAAACGGATTGAACCTCAATTACGTCGATGATAAAATTCATTTGTATGGCAATATGGGGTATGCAAAACAACAATTTATTTCTGATTTGTATATTTTCAGAAAGTATAAAAACCCAGATAACAGCCCGAAAACATTGTTCCTTCAAAACACAAGGATTGATAATAAAGTCAATACTGGCAACGCCAAAATCGGAATGGAATATTATGCTTCCGAGAAAACGACTTGGGGAATGAGCTTTTCCGGCCTCAATAAAACGGGTACGGACAAGTCAGACGGTAGGAGTTTGCTGACCAATCCGGCTGGGGTTCAAGATTCGACAATTGTGGCGGACAATACCGAAAAGAAAAAGTTTAAGAATGGTGGTGTCAATTTGAATTACAGCCATGATTTCAATACTTCCGGGCATAAATTGACTGCCGATGCAGACTTGCTGACGTATTCTGACGACACGGATCAGCACTACCAAAACTACATTTATCAGCCGGACAATACGTTGAGCAGCAGTGATGCATCGACGGGGAAAATTCCTTCTAAAATCAATATCTATGCGTTCAAAACGGATTACAGTCGACCGTTGAAAAAGGAAGGTTTGTTCGAAGCGGGTTATAAAATCAGTTATTCCAGAACGGATAATATCGCGGACTATGCGGATATTATCGACCATGTTTCGGTCCCGAATTATGATAATAGCAACCATTTCAAATACGATGAAATGATTAATGCGGTCTATTTGAATTTTAATAAAAGCTTTGGTCGTTTTTCTTTTCAATCTGGATTGCGGTTAGAAAATACTTATTCAAAAGGGAATCAATTAGGGAATATCGAGAAGTCAGCATCGACATTCAAAAAGAACTACACCGATCTTTTTCCTACCGTATATATGATGTATAAACTAGACTCCATTGGAGATAATCAATTGGTAATCAATTATGGAAAGCGCATCAATCGACCGTATTTTCAGGATTTAAATCCATTTGTAAGCCCATTAGATAAATTTACTTTCTATGGAGGAAATCCGTATTTGAGTCCATCGTTTTCCCATAACGTGGAATTTTCCTATCGCTATAAAAGTAATTTCAGCACCACATTGAGTTACAACAACACCAAAGATGATATTCAGGAAACGCTCGAAATTGTCAATGAAATCTACTACAGCCGCCCCGGAAATATAGGGAAAAGTAAGTATCTCAGTTGGAACGTTGAATCGGAAATTCCTTTTTCCAAATGGCTTTCTACGAATGTGTATTCGGAGGTGACGTATGTGGCGTATAAAAGTCAATTGTATGCGGAAACACTTCATACGACCGGAACATTTTTCTTTTTCTCCGCGAATAACAAGTTCAAATTAAACAAAGATTGGTCGGCAGAAATAGGGGGAAGATATATCTCTAAAGTCGAATCCGGTCAAGTAACGACAAGTCCTAAGGGTGCTGTTAACCTGGCTGTTCAGAAGAAAATACTTCAAAATAAAGGCAGCTTGAAATTCGCGCTGAATGATTTGTTTCTAACCAATATTAATAAGGGTGTTATCAATAATTTAACACTTACCGATGCACATTATACCAATAAAGGGGACTCGCGTTATGCTTCATTAACCTTTGCCTACACCTTTGGAAAAACATTCGAATCGAAAAATAGCATCGACAGAACCGGAGCAGAAAACGAACAGAATCGTGTGAAAAACTAAAGTTTGCAACGGTTGATTTCTAAAAATTAAATGTAAATTTGTGCCTTATTTTAAGGTATATGTCTATGTCTGTACTACGCTTACAACTACCAACCGATCCGCACTGGGTCAATATCGTTGAAAAAAACATCGAAGAAATTCTCACCGATCATGCCTGGTGTGAGCAAAAAGCGGCGTCGAATGCCATTACGATTATCACGATTAATTCAGAATACCCGGATTTAGTAACCGATATGTTGGCGTTGGCTAAGGAAGAAATTGAGCATTTCCAGATGGTCAATGCGATTATCCAAAAACGAGGCTTAACATTAGGTCGGGAACGGAAGGACGAGTATGTCGGACAACTGGCGCAGTATATGAAAAAAAGCAATACCGGCAGCCGCGTATCTGGATTTGTAGAACGGATGCTGTTTTCGGCGATGATCGAAGCAAGAAGCTGCGAGCGTTTTAAAGTACTTTCTGAAAACATCCAAGACGAGGAACTGTCAGCATTTTATCGGGAGCTGATGGAAAGCGAGGCTGGACATTATACGACTTTTATTACCTATGCCCGTAAATATGGTACAGGCATCGATGTGGAAACACGCTGGCGCGAATGGCTCGACTTTGAGGCCTCAATTATTACGAACTACGGAAAAAGCGAAAGTATTCACGGTTAAGAAGCGAATCGCCTAGTTAGCCAACATTCTGAACAGTTGGTAATCTACCCATCGTATTAAATCATTGATTTCTATTGACTGGAATGAAAATAGTGAAACCAGCACCTTTCCCTCGAATTGATTTTGCAATGATTGTTCCATAATGTAATTCAACAATTCTGCGACAATAGGCGAGGCCGGGACTTATCTTATCAAATTGTTCTCCACGTTGAAAAATTGTAAAAACTTTGGAAGCATCACGGATGAACCCTATTCCATCATCGGAAAATGTTATTTTTACGAAATCTTCGTATAAATATTTATGTTCGGATTGTTCGAATATATTTTTCTGTACGATCATGGAAGATATTTTGATAGTCAAAAAATTATTTTCCAGATTACTAAATCTCATAGAATTATTAAATAACTCGCTAAACATATTCTTTAATAAGGTTGAATCGGCGTAGACCGTCTGGCAGCTCAATTGATAATCTATTTTTACTTTGGCGCAATGATTACCCAACGATAGTTTGGCACTTTCTATTAAAGGTTGCAATTCCACAATCTTACAATCAATTTTCTTATACTCTAATTCCTCAATACGTTGAAGGCTTAAAATCATTTGGCGCATAGTTTCATTAAAAGCGATAATCCTATCTAGTTTTTCCAACATACTATTTGGTAAACCCTGACTTTCACTTTTAATATAATTCGCGAACATAACAGACTTTCGCAACGGCTCCTGTAAATCATGCGAGATGACTTTAAAAATATCTTGTTGTTGCCTATTTAGGGCTGAAAGATTTCGGAGTTGTCTTTCGAGTTCTCGCTGTTGCATTTCCAGTTCGTCGCGAACTTTTATAAGTTCTGAATTTTGTGAAAGTGCTTCTTCGGCCGTATTTTTTGCGAGTAATAATTCCTTTTCAAATCGATTTCTGTTCGAAATGATCATCCCACCACAATGTATTTCCTGAACAGTTCCTTCATCGTGGGTCATAACATTTAGAAGCACTGGAATGTGGGTTTTGTCGGCAGAATTAAATGTAAGATAAATTTCTCTTGCAAAACCTTGCATCTTTATAAGTGGAAAAAAATGCGTTTGAAAAAAAATTCTACTGCCCACAGTTAATAAATCTTCTATTCGAGCTTTACCAAATTCCAATCCTTCTATTCCAAGTTCCGTTCGCATGGTTTGATTTACTCTCGTAAGGTAGCCATCTGTAGTAAAGGAGAATAGAAAACTGGGCGTGAAGTTATAAACAACATGCCAATCATTATTGTATTTGTCTTCTAAATTAATAAACAGTTTGATTTAAAAATTTTTGAATCAGGGCAATCGTTTCTTCGGGGTGACTCATATGAGGACAATGTCCAGTAGCTTTCATCTTTTCAAAAGTACTTCCCACGATCATGCTATGGGTATATTCGCCAACTTCATTCGGAGCAAGAGCATCATCGGCACATTGCAATATTAGACAAGGCATCGTTAATTTTGATAAGTCATCACGATTGTCGGAGAAAAAGGTTACTTCTGCAAATCTCTTTGTAATTACCGGGTCAGTAGAACAAAAACTTTCTTCAAGTTCTTTTACAAGTTCGGGACGATCCCCATTCTTCATGACCACTGGCGCTAAAAAATTTGCCCATCCAATATAATTGTTGTCCATAACATCTAGAAGCCCCACAAGATCTTCCTTTGAAAAACCACCTTTATATCCCATGTCATCTAAATAGCGTGGTGATGGGGCAACAAAAATCATAGATGAAAATATATCAGGCCGATCAATGGCGGCTAGTAATCCAATCATAGAACTTACAGAATGCCCGACAAAAATAATGTCCTCCAGACCAAGCGCATCACAGATGTCAAGAATATCCTGTGAATAACCATGCAGGGTAGCATATCGTTCAGAATTATAGGCACTAATATCTGACTTTCCGCAACCAACATAATCAAACAGCACTAATTTATATTGGTC
>JBBRXW010000211.1:0-4415 GCA_038238295.1 Flavobacteriales bacterium
ACATATTCTGATCACATCCAAATCCATGTGCGAAAAGCATAACTTGTTCGCCTTGACCAATAACCGTAACATTGTTTCTTTTAAGAATACTCATAGTACACTAATTTAGTAAAATATAAAAATACATAATTATACTGAAGATAAAAACGCTATGATTAAGTTTCTCAATTCTTTGGCGGTTAATTACTCTTATTGCATTGAAATAAAAAACGTTGGCTAACAGCCAACAAGCGCAATTGCAAACTTTTCGGTTCGAGACAAATTTATTTTATTAACTTCGTTCACGGTAATGGAGAAAATAATTTCCATTAGTCGCAACTGTCGCCTATTGGCGAAACGATATATAGGAAACTTCAGCTATGATTACTATTGCCACACCGGACGATTTTAAAACCATTCAACAAATTGCCTATCAAACTTGGCCGGAAACCTACGGAAATATTATTTCGGAAGCCCAAGTAAACTTCATGCTCGATGCGTTTTATGCTGCGGATACACTTCTTAAAAACTACAACGAAAAGCACCACCATTTCTTAATTTTTTGGGAAGACGAACGCGCGTTGGGTTTCGTTTCCTATGAGCACCATTATCAGGAACACCCGGTGACGCGCATCCATAAATTATATGTGCTTCCGGACACGCAGGGCAAAGGCATTGGGCGGCAACTGCTCGGTGCGGTGCTTCCGCTGGCAAGAGAAAATCAATCGACGCGACTTTCGCTAAATGTCAATCGTTTTAATAAAGCGAAGGATTTTTACCTCCGTTATGGTTTTGAAATTGTAAAGGAAGAAGACATCGAAATCGGATTCGGATATTTGATGGAAGATTATGTGCTGGAATTCCAATTATAGCGCTGTCACTTCTATATCATGTTTGAACAGCAATCCTTTCAAACCTTCCAGCGAAAAGACCGCTTTCTTTATTTTCGTTTTTTCGGGATCAATCGTATAATTAAAACTCGTCTTAAAATTGGCTTTATTCGCAATCGCTTTGGCAAATTCACTGCGGTGTAAATCACAGGTATCAAAAAGCACTTCGGTTAAATCAGTCGACATAAAGTCGACAGCAATCAGGCTGCAGTTTTTAAAAACGGTGCCTTTTATTTTCAACGTATAAAATTTCGAAAAGTCGAGAATGCAATCATTAAACGCAATGTCGAAGATCAACTTATCGCACATTGCAAAATTGACTTCCAGAATTCGGCAGCGATGAAAAGCCACCGTGCGGAAAGCGACATAGTTGATTTTAGTGCCCGTAAAATTACAGTCGTTAAAAACACAATCGATAAAAGTCACCGCGACGAACGTGCATTGCGAGAAGTCACAATGATTGAAAACGCAACCTTCAAATTCTTTGAAATTAATCTCATCGATAGCATAAGTATCGTGATGGTATTCCATCATGTGGAAATAGTCGGTCATTGGCAGCTTACTTTAATAGAAAGTGTTGACAAAGAAACAAAATCAAAATTAGTATTCATTAGAAATAATTCATTGGTATTGCTTATTTTTACTTCAAAGTCAAGTACTGCATGAAGCCCCAAAAGACTCAAACAGATTCCGGTTTTTTCTACAACAATCCTGCGCTCAAATTCAAGGAATTTACTACGTATCTGACGCTGCGGTTAGGGATTATTTTTGCTCTCAACATGCAATCGACCATTCTGTATTTTTGGATTTATCATCTAACGAACAGCAAACTTTCGTTAGGTTTTGTCGGTTTGGCGGAAGTGATACCGGCCATAGGCTGTTCTTTTTTCTCTGGGCATTTTGTCGACCAAGCGGAAAAACGCAAAATGGTAGTGCTTTGCCTGGCGGGCTATTCGATTATCGGCTTGTGTTTGTTTTTACTAGCGTTACCCTACGCACAGGCCCACATAGATTTCAGTTACTTGGTCAATCTAGTCTATTTTTTTGTATTTGTTGGTGGTGTGATACGCGCGTTTTATAGTCCATCGATGTTTTCACTATTCGGATTGGTAGTCCCGCGCGAGCATTATCCGAACGCCACCAGTTGGAGCAGTATGGCTTGGCAACTGGGCGCAGTACTCGGTCCGTTGGCGGCAGGTTTTATGATTGCATGGCAAGGCATCGCAGCGGGGCTTTTGTCTGTTGTTATTTTGGAATTGCTGTTGTTTTTCCCGTTGCTGACGATCGCCATCAAACCGATATTGAAGAAAGTAAAAGAACCCGTATTGCAAAGTGTCACCGAAGGGCTTCGTTTTGTCATGAAAACCCCGACGTTACTGGCGGCACAATGCCTCGATATGTTTTCGGTATTGTTCGGCGGAGCAGTAGCTTTGCTTCCGGTATACCAAAAGGAAATTTTGCATGTTAATGAAATGGGTTTCGGTCTGCTACGTTCCGCTCCAGGAATCGGCGCTTTACTGACATTGGGATTGTTGGCCTTTTTGCCATTGAAAAGTTATCCGGGACGCAAACTCTTTTTGTGTGTGACCGGATTCGCGATATCGATAATCATTTTTGGAATTTCTACCAATTTCTATCTTTCGTTTTTAATGCTCTTGCTCTCCGGTATGTTCGATGCGGTCAGTGTCGTCATCCGTAGCACTATACTTCAACTGGTAACACCTGATGCAATGCGGGGCAGGGTGTCGGCGGTCAATACGATGTTTGTCAGTTCATCGAACGAACTCGGTGATTTCGAAAGCGGCGTTATGGCACATTGGCTCGGTACTGTTCGTGCCGTGGTTGCCGGTGGCTGCCTGACTTTGGGGGTGATTGCGTTTACATTTTTCAGAGCACCACAATTGAGGGAATTTAGTTTTGAAGACGAGGAAGGTGGGCAGTAATCATTAGGTCAGTAGATAGTTGCAAATGGAACCAAAAACTACCCATCACAATGTTAGCACAAAAAACACCATTTACTTTTCAAACGACTTACCTTTAAGAAAAATAAAAAGTATGTCAGATAAAAACAAAAAACAGTTCGGGGTTTGGATGGATTCACACAACGCAACAATCGTAGGAAGAGAGCATATTGATCAAGGAGAATTTATTATTCTTGGTCATGTAAAAAATGCAGGTCCTGATCACCATTCCAATGAAAAAACATCCAATAACCAGGAGATTGGATTAACGCATAAGTTCTTCAAAGAAATTGCGAGTAAAATGCCAAATATTGATGAAATTCATATAACCGGAACAGGGCAGAGCCAAGAACAGTTTATTAAATTTCTGGCAGAAACGCCACAATATAAAAACGCATTATCGAGTGAAAGCACTTCCAATAAAATGAGCGATGAAAATTTTGCTACTTTTATCACCAAGCATTTCAATTAGACTTTATTTTGAAAATCAAAAGGCCGTAGACAAAAGTTTACGGCCTTTTTTTATGCAATAAATTGTCATGCTATTATGGTAGGGCTATTTATTTTTTCACCACTAGATCCATGCCGCATTTCGGGCATTTCCCTGGTTTGTCGCTGGTCACTTCAGAATGCATCGGACAGGTGTATGTTGCAACCATGGCTTTTTTAGTGGTGTGCATTCCAACTTTACCGCTTCTATTCATACATTGTCCCTCTTTCAAAGTCATTTTTTTGCCATCTTTCATAACACACTCGCCGTTGACCATGCATTTACTGCCGTCTTTCATTGTCATGTCTTTTCTCATTGGCATCATTTTGCCATCATGCATCATGCAAACCATCTTTCCGTTTTGCATCATGCAACAATCCATTTTTGCTTTTTTAGCTTTTGTTTGGGCAACAACATTGGAAGTTGTGCAACACAATACTATCATTAGCATCGTTGCCACCGTTGATGAAATCAATTTTGTAATTCTCATAAGTACTTTTTTTAGATTTCTTCAGTGATGCTGTTGCCCATTCTTCAGTTACGCTGTCGATCGTTAACTCTTTAATATATTTAACTGCCACATACGATTAAAACAATTTTCGCAAAAAACAATTGATAGTAGGTTGACAGTTTCTTAAAATAGTAGTAGCGCATTATAAACATATTTTCGTACTGCATAATAAAGGTAGCGTTTTGCAAATGGTTAGCACAGTATTCCAGAGAATGTTAACAATCTATCTTATAAGCATGCGGATTAGTATCTATATCATATGTTATAATAAAAAGGGATAAAATCCTACTTTTTAACATATATGGGAATCGTATAACATCGGGCATTAATTATAGATGCCGCATTTTTGTTAGCCTATTCATTGGGCTGATAAAGGGTAGATGTACACAATACCCGATAAAAATGGTAGGATAGTCTTGCTTATATGCTTCGGCTATTTCCAGGAAGCAATAAAAACAAACGTTCGGAATATTTAAACACCACCTTTGGTTCGATGTGATACCGAATTCACATCATTAAGCTCCAAATATCATGACTAAAATTGTACTATTAGCAACAACAGTTGCTTTGTTTTTTCTATCGCC
>JBBRXW010000212.1:0-4401 GCA_038238295.1 Flavobacteriales bacterium
GACGTCGGAAATGGCCTTGAGAAGAAAACAGAGGGGCGTGAGTTTGACGCCGACCTCCCGGTGAAAGGCCTCGCGATGCCGCAGACGCAGACGCTCCGCCTTCGTATAATCGAATTCGAATACGGTAAAGGCGTGTGGACTGCGCCGATAGCTCCGTTCCATGTGATCGGCGATCATCTTTCGCATGCGATCCATTTCGATGATGCGGTCTTTGCCTTCAACGAAATTGATTACTGGTTTTGGATAATTGGAATCAGGGTTTTGTTTCTTGGAATTTTGCACTTCGCTTTTCAGCGAGTATTTTCTATTTTTCAAATAGTTGAAAAGGTCACTTTTCTGAATCCTACCGGCAACTCCAGAACCCGGAATACTTTGTACTTCTTCTAAAGACAAATTTTCTTTTTGGGCAATGCTGATGATTAATGGCGAAAGAAACGCCTCTGGATTGCTTTTTTGTTGTTGTTTTGCTACTGTCGGTGCTGCGTTCTCCGTCTTTGTTTTTGGATCTTGTTTTTTATCCGTTGCTTCTTCCGTCTTTCCAATTGTGATCTTTTTTCCAGCAGTTTTCGCATCGGTTTCAATCAACGCCAATACCTCCCCAACTTTAACCGTATCATTTTTCCCGAAACGAAGTTCAGTAATCACACCGGGACAAGGTGCAGGAATCTCACTATCAACTTTATCGGTTGCGACTTCGAGAATCGTTTCATCGGCATCGACGGTATCGCCCACATTTTTGAGCCAACTGATGATGGTTGCTTCGGAAATACTTTCGCCAATTTTGGGCATTTTAAATTCGATTGTTGACATATTATTTTTTCCTAAATTCTTCTAATGTTTTATAAAATGCTTCCTGTGTCGGGCGATTTTCAGGGATTTCTCGTAACGGCTCGACGGCTTTGAGCGTTTCGTATAATGCTGCCGGCAACTGCTGGTATAAGGCGGTTCCTTTGGTTTTCCATGCGATCATTTCATCCGAAACTGTTTTGATAATCACTCCCGGATTCCCGACAACCATTCTGCGTGCGGGAATTTCAGTTTCTGCTCGGATAAATGCCAGTGCTCCAACGATACATTCATCGCCGATAATCACATCATCCATAATGACCGCGTTCATTCCGATGAGGCAATTTTTCCCGATGTTCGCACCGTGAATAATCGCACCATGGCCAATATGGGCACCCGCTTTGAGAGTTATTGTTTTTCCCGGAAACATATGGATCGTGCAGTTTTCCTGAACATTGCAACCGTCTTCGATGATAATTTCACCCCAATCGCCTCGTATGGCTGCGCCCGGACCGACATAAACATCTTTACCAATAATCACATTACCCGTCACCGCTGCTTGAGGATGAATGAAGCTGCTTTCGTGTATGACCGGAATAAACCCTTTGAATTCGTAAACCATTTTCTGTATATTAGATACGCCTGCTTGAAACACGCTGCGTTTTTAGATTATATTATTTAAATTTCTCTAATGTTTTCTTTGTAAAATCGGACAATACCAATCTGCCGCTAATGGCTGCTCTTTCGGCTAATAATGTATCCCAATCGTCGGTGCCGCGCCAGAATATTTTTTTCATTTCAGACATCGCTTCCGGGTTGTAGGTGCATAAATGATTGGCAAAGGCTATTACTGCTGCGTCCATTTCTTCGATAGATGTGTAGACAGTAGCAAACAATCCTTTGCTTCTTGCCCATTCGGCTTCGTAAAAGGAATTGGCATCAATCGCAATTTGTGACATGGCCGAAACACCCATTTTCCGCTCGATGGCTGGTGACACTACGAATGGTCCGATACCTACGTTGAGTTCACTCAGTTTAATCGCCGCAAATTTCGTCGCCATGCAATAATCGGTTGCTGCTGCAATTCCAACGCCACCGCCGACAGTTTTCCCTTGGATTCTTCCAATGATGAATTTTGGGCATTTACGCATTGCGTTGATGACATTGGCAAAACCTGAGAAAAACACTTTTCCGGTTTCAGCATCATTGATTGCGATGAGTTCCTTAAAACTCGCTCCGGCACAAAAGGTTCGATCGCCGCCACTTCTGAGAATGATAACTTTGACCTCTTCGTTATTTCCGGCATCGGTGATGGTTTGTGTCAATTGCGCGAGAATCGTACCCGGCAATGAGTTTTGTTCGGGATGAAAGAACTCGATGGTGGCGATGTTGTCTTGTATGTTTTGTTTTACGTATGCTTCTGTTGACATAAATCTTGATTGTATTTTCTGTTTTTCTCGCAAAGACGCAGCGGCGCAAGCTGAGATGTATGTTTGTCATTTGTTGTATGCCCTAGCCCCGATAGAAAGGAAAATCCTCGCAGAGATTTGGGATGATAGCGGGATTAGCTCCTAATCTAAAATTCCAAATTGCGCAAAATGATGGTTGAAATGTTTGGTGCTTAATAAGTCCCATTCGAATTTATCCATCATACCAAACACGACATTTTTGGTGCGCGCTTCAGGGTTTTCCTTGAAATAGAGTTCGAAGGCGTCATAGGCTTCGAGAAGCTTTTGTTTGGCGGTTTGCAAATCGGGATGCATTAAATCTTCGTTGCCATCATTTTTCATCAACGGATGCTTGTGCTCTTTTGGAAAGGGTTTGTGATTAAAAACCGTTTCTCGGTATTTGTCGAGATGCTCGGCTGGCGTGGCGATTTCAAAATCTCCTTTTTCAGCTGCGGCATACCGGAACTGCTGTTCAAAATGCTCTACCAAATGCTGTGGCGTCATCGTGCCCCAATTTGCTTTTTGGTTTTCGTTGAGTTTTGACAAATAGCTTTCGATAGTACGACGGTTGATTTCATGAAATGGAGATTTCTTCTGTACCATGGTCAGGATCGTGGCAACGGCTACGAGTTCATCGTTCTGGTCGAAAACCTCCACAAACCATTTAACAATCCCGCAAGGCAATTCTTCTCCTACGCTGTCGCGCTCTACTTTTTGTTTGCACGTCAGCCTTACATAAATGGTATCGTTGTGGTAAATCGGGCGCAGGAAACGGCATTCTTCGAGCCCATAATTTGCGGCAACTGGACCTTTATTCGGATAGACGAAAAGTCCAGCAGCTGCGGCGAGAATGAAATAACCGTGTGCTGTACGCTTTTCGAATATACTTCCTTTGAGCGATGTAATATCGGTATGCGCGTAGAAATGATCCCACGTCAGGTTTGCGAAATTGATGATATCGGTATCAGTGACGGTGCGGTTGTGCGTTTTGATCGACATACCGGCTTGGATGTCGTCCCAATAGTATTTGAACGGGTGTTCAGGCGCCTCTTTGTATTTGGAATTTGGCTGGTAGATTCCGGTGATTTCCGTCAGTGTTGTCGGTGAACCTTGAATGGCACATCGCTGCATATAATGTCGGATACCTCGTAAACCGCCCATTTCTTCTCCACCTCCGGCGCGACCCGGACCGCCGTGAACGAGTAATGGTAATGGAGAGCCGTGACCGGTACTTTGTTTGGCGTTTTCTCTGTTTAATACCAGAATTCGACCGTGATGTGAAGCCGCGTTGATGACGTACTCTTTTGCAATTTCATCGTCATTGGTTACGATGGAAGAAACCAGTGAACCTTTGCCCATTTGGGCTAATTCGATGGCTTCCTCTAAATTTTTATACGGCATAATCGTCGCCACTGGACCAAAAGCTTCGGTGTCGTGCGAGGCTGTATTTTTGAATGGATGGTCTTCGCGCAATAGCATTGGACTGATGAAAGCTCCTTTCGCAGCATCGGCTCCGATGGTGGTAATCTTATCGTAATCACCGTAAACAATTGCGGCGGTTTTGGCAATTTCGCGCGTACGCATTTTGACTTCTTCGACTTGATCGGTACTTACGAGTGCGCCCATGCGGACTTCTTTGAGTCGTGGGTCGCCAATCGTAACTTTATCTAATGCTTTTCCCAGTGCAATTTGTACATCTTCAATCAAGTTTTGAGGAACAATAATTCGTCGGATAGCGGTACATTTTTGCCCGCACTTCACCGTCATTTCGCTTCGAACCTGGTTCACGAACAAATCGAATTCAGGCGTTCCGGGAATCGCGTCTTCGCCTAAAATTGATGAATTTAAGGAATCGGCTTCCATGTTGAAGGGTACCGATTCACTGATGATTCTTGGATGTGCTTTGAGCATTCTTCCTGTAGAAGCTGAACCGGTGAAGGTGATGACATCTTGGCTTTCAACCGTATCTAGTATGGCATTTGCTGAACCGCAGATCAACTGCAAAGCGCCTTCGGGTAGTATGTTGGAAGCGATAATTTCTCTTACAACGGCTTCGGTTAAATATGATGTGGATGTTGCTGGTTTTACCACTGCCGGCATCCCCGCCATCCAGTTGACGGCGCATTTTTCGAGCATTCCCCAGATAGGGAAATTGAAGGCATTGATA
>JBBRXW010000213.1:0-4384 GCA_038238295.1 Flavobacteriales bacterium
ATAAGATCGAGGCTTCCGATGATGGTGCCGCCAACTGGCCTGGAGATACTGATTTGCAGAACACTTTATTGAGTTCTGGGATTGCGATGAATTCGGTAAATGCTTCGATTTTAGAATTCGATTTTACGCCAATCTCACCCACATTTAGTTTTCAATTCCTTTTTGCCTCAGAAGAATATGGAAATTTCCAATGTCAATTTTCGGATGCCTTTGCATTTTTATTGACAAATACCTCCACAGGAGTAACTACAAATTTGGCGGTTGTTCCAACTACGAATACACCCATATCAGTAATAACTATTAGAGATTTTTTATACAATTCCTCTTGCCCTTCAGTTAATTCCCAATTTTTCGGAACTTATAATGGGGGTTCTGCCGCGGCAACTTCTGCTACAAACTTTAATGGACAAACCAAATTGATGAATGCGTCTTCGGTATTAGTTCCGAATACAACCTACCATATTAAATTAGTAATTGCCGATCGTTCTGATGAAGGTTCCGATTCGGCTATCTTCATTTCTTCCGATACGTTCAATATTGGACAGGATGTTTTAGGATTAGACATGACAGCCGCCAATGGCAGTGCTTTATGTTTTGGTACAAGCCAAACATTGACTTCCAATTTAGATCCGGCGAGTTATACTTTCAGCTGGACTAAAGACGGAGCGCCAGTGAATGGAGCTACTGGAGCCGATCTGAACATAACACAACCAGGAACGTACGGCATTACCTATCAAAAAACGTCGAATGGCTGCCAACCGGTAACCGATTATATCACGGTGGAATACTTGCCGGAAATCCAAGCGCATACACCGGTTGATTTGTACCGATGCAATAATGGAAGTGCCACTTATACTTTCGACTTATCGTATAATACGCCTATTGTAAAAGCCGGATTAGATCCAGCAACTCAATTAACCTATCATGCTTCATTAGCAGATGCGAATGCCGGAATCAATGCCTTGCCAGTTCTCTATAACTGTGCTCCGGGGCAAACAATATACGTCCGCGTAAAAAACGCTACGAGTGCCTGTTATGTGGTGAAATCTTTCCAAGTATTGATTACGGCTCCGGCTTCCGCTACTCAGCCCCCAAATATGACAAAATGTGCTGCTTCAGCCTTTAATAATAGTGCCTTTGATTTAAGTCAGCAAAATACTGCTGTTTTAAATGGTCAGTCCGCACTAATAAATAATGTTTCGTACTATTCTTCATTGACCAACGCCAATAGCGGAACCAATCCAATCAGCAATAATTATATTTTTGCTTCGAACAACACTCCGATTTATGTCAGAGTAGAGAATAAATTTGATAGTAGCTGTTATAGTATTTCCAATTTTACGCTGCTCGTCAATGCATTGCCGCCAGTGGATGTATTAGAAGATGTATTTGTTTGTACGGGTTATACATTACCACCATTGGTCAATGGGAACTATTTTACACATGCTAATGGTACCGGAGATCCGCTTTTTGCAGGAAATACAATATCCGAATCAGGAACTATTAATATTTTCAATCAGCCTAACGGACCAACTGGGTGTGCTTCCAACAGTAGTTTTCAGGTAACCATCTTAGATCCGGAAACATTAGTACCAGACAGCGGCAGTTTTTGTGGTAATTATGTATTACCAAATCCGGCTGTCGGAGGTTTCTTTACAGGCCATGGCGGAACTGGAACTCAAATTCCTGGTGGAACAGTAATAACTGATACTCAGACCATTAATTTTTATTATGCTGCCACAGAAGCGCCGTTTTGTATTATCGATCAAGACTTTACCATTACAATTTTACCGACAATCAGCTTGGGAGAGTTTGAACCGGTTTTCGAATGCATCTCATATACTTTACCGGCTCTAACTATCGGAAATTACTATACCGAAGCGTCTTCAGGTGGAACGCAATTAGCCGCAGGTACCGTTTTAACTACATCGCAAACGGTCTATGTTTACGCAGCTACTCCAGACAATTGTAAATCGGAAGCCTCCTTCAATGTGATTATCGGAATTGATACTCCTGCAGATGTTTCACAATGTGAGCCCTATGCGTTACCAGCTTTACCAATCGGAAATTATTATACCGGACCTCAGGGTACAGGAACCCAAATTCCGGCCGGTACGGTTATCAATTTATCGCAGGTAATTTATGTATATGTTTTAAACAATCATGGAAACCACTGTACAGACGATATTCATTTTTCAGTTTCCATCGCACAACCTATCATCGATATTCTAAGCAATATCAGTGCTTGCGAAAGCTATACCTTGCCTGTTTTAGCAAGTGGTGATTATTTCACTGGAGCGAACGGAACCGGAACGCAATTGCATGCTGGTGATATCATTTTAACCAGCCAAACCATTTATATTTTCAAGCAATCTACTACTACCAATTGTAATAACCAGTCTAGTTTTACTGTATCTATCAATCCATTGCCACTAATCGACTCGAGATCCGATATCGATATCTGTAATTCCTACGTACTAACCAATTTAAGTGTAGGAAATTATTATACAGGACCAGGAGGAACGGGGACAATGTTACCTGGAGGAACAGTAATTACGACCTCACAACGAATTTATATTTATGCGATATCCGGCACTGCACCTTTCTGTGTCAATGAAAACAATTTCAATATTACGATTTATTCTATAGAAGCTGATTCGCCTGCGGATGTTGCTGCCTGCGATAGCTATACGTTGCCTGCGCTACATATTGGAAATTATTATGCTTTACCTGGCGGTCCAATGGGCGGCGAAGGAAGTCTGATGCATGCTGGCGATGTTATTACCGCTACAAAAACAATCTATGTTTATACCGAATCCGGAGAGCGAATCAATTGTACTGACGAAAACAGCTTTACCGTAACGATAAATGTTTCACCAGTTGTTGCTCCGATCGCTGCTGTATATGCTTCCAACTCGTATACATTGCCTGTATTGACTACTGGAAATTATTATACAGGTCCGGGCAAAACAGGAGCTTTAATGAATGCCGGTGACATCATCACCACCAACCAAACATTGTATGTATATGCTGAAACGGCTACGGTACCTAATTGTACTGATGAAAAGAGTTTTTCGATGACTATCTATAATGTAGATGAAGTGGCCGACGTAACTACTTGTGAAAGCTATACTCTACCAGCTTTAACCATTGGAAGTTACTATACCGGACCCTTAGCAACTGGTACGCATTTGTTACCGGGGCAAGCCGTGACCAGTACACAAACGATCTATGTTTATGGGGTTCCGCCTTTCGATGCGTCTAGCCATGATGAAAGCTCGTTTGATGTTACCATCGTCGACGCTCCAGTCGCTTATCCTGTTCCGAACAATCTGTTAGCAGTTTGTGATGAAGACGGTACTAATGATGGAATAACCAATTTTGATTTAACAACTTTAAATGCCACCATCTTAGGAAGCCAAACTTCTGCTGAATTTACAGTTACATATTATACTGCTTACACCGATGCCGTGGCCGCAACCAATGCCGTTACCGCAACCGATTTGAAAACTGTATATGTTAGGGTTTCCAACACATTGACAGCAAATTGCTTTGATGTGAAAGTATTGACATTAAAAATAAATAAATTACCAGAACCACACCCAACTAATGGATTAATCTGCTATGACAGTACCAATCAGGTGCTTCTGAATGGAGCAACCCTTCAAAGTGGATTGCCCGCCAGTGCTTATTTTTTCAAATGGTATAATGAAGCTGGTGATGTCGTAGGAACATCGAGTTCTTATCCGGTTGTACTTCCTGGTATTTATACCGTAGTGGCTACTGATATTCTTACCGGTTGTTCATCAACTCCGGTTGCTGTGACAGTAATTTCATCCGAGCCAGCCATTTTCAGCTATGCATTGACCGACGACTTCGCAGACAATCAGGTAATTTCAATTGTAGCTACTGGTGTGGGTGGTGATTATGAATACCAATTGGATTTTGGTCCATACCAAGACAGCCCTATTTTCGAAAACGTAGCGTCTGGGATACATACGATTACAGTCCGTGATAAAAATGGTTGCGGATTGACAAAAACACAAGCTCTAGTGGTCAATTATCCAAAGTTCTTTACACCTAATGGTGATGGATATAACGACACTTGGAATATCAATGATTTGAAAGATAAATCGAAAGCAGTTATTTATATCTACGATCGTTACGGAAAAATAATGACGCAGATTAAGCCAAGCGGTGCCGGTTGGGACGGAAATTTCAGCGGGCAGCAGATGCCATCAACTGATTATTGGTTTACCATTACCTATCAAGAAGACGGAGTTGAGAAAGAATTCAAATCGCACTTCTCTATGAAAAGATAAAAGGTATAATTTATTCTAGATTGCTGTAACAACAACTGCATTGTGTAGTCTAGTAGGCATCA
>JBBRXW010000214.1:0-4367 GCA_038238295.1 Flavobacteriales bacterium
GCCTTGCTCTAAAGTAACGATTGGCGTTGTATTGTTGTTGATGGCGTCGGCAAATGCTTCGAGTTCATCTAAGATTGCATTGTTTGGTGCGACTTCCGGATTGGCGAAATAGATTTGCTTTTTGACACCTTCCGCATTTTGAAGAATCATATCGAAATCGCCGGGAACTTCGGGTGCGTCTTTCATTTTTACGACTTCACAAACTTTATCAAGGAAGTCAACAGAAATGTACGCATCTTTTTGGAAGAAACGGGATTTGCGCATATTCTTTAATGAAATCCGGCTCGCCGTTAAATTCGCTACACAGCCATTTTCGAATTCGATGCGGGCATTGGCAATATCCGGCGTATCTGAAATGACGGAAACTCCGCTGGCATTGACATGCTTTACTTTGGAAGGAACGACACTTAAAATCGCATCGATATCGTGAATCATCAAATCCAATACAACTGGAACATCGGTACCGCGCGGGTTGAATTCTGCTAAGCGGTGCGTTTCGATAAACATTGGGTTATCGATCATGTGTTTGGTGGCAATAAACGCAGGATTGAAACGCTCTACGTGACCGACTTGTCCTTTGACATGGTATTCTTTGGACAAAGCGATGATTTCTTCTGCTTCAGCAACGGTGTTGGAAATTGGTTTTTCGATAAAAACATGCTTGCCGGATTTGATCGCGACCTTAGCACATTTGTAATGCGAAAGTGTTGGTGTGACGATATCGATGACATCTACGGCATGAATCAGCGTAGCGATGGTGTGGAATTGTTTGTATCCGAATTCCTCTGCAATTTTCTTCCCATTTTCGGCATTTTCGTCGTAGAAGCCCACCAATTCGTATTTTTCGGATTGCTGCAATAATCGCAGATGTATTTTTCCGAGATGACCCGCACCTAAAACACCGACCTTTAGCATATTTTTGAATTTTGAACAAAAATAGGAATTAATTGAGAATTGATAATCCATATTCCGCAATATTTTAGCCCTGATAGCAGCGAAAATCCTTTTTTGTTTTGAGAAGATTTGAAGCAACGCTACTAGGCATCTTCAAAACAAAAAAGATTGTAGCGAATAGCAGGAAATAGCTCCTGAAAATTGTTATTTTTGTCGGCATAAATTACGTTATATTTTGAAGGATACATCGAAACATCAGGGACTCAGGAATCAGTTGGTTGCGCTTTTGAAGGAGAAGGGCATCACGAACAAGTCCGTTTTGGAGGCGATTCAGAAAATCCCACGACATTTGTTCCTAAATTCGAGTTTTGAAGATTATGCGTATCAGGACAAAGCGTTTCCGATTGGCGCTGGGCAAACCATTTCACAGCCGTTTACGGTGGCATTTCAGAGTCAATTGTTGGAAGTAAAGAAAGATCATAAAATATTAGAAATCGGTACAGGTTCTGGATATCAAACCGCTGTTTTGTGCCTGTTGGGCGCGAAAGTGTATAGCATTGAAAGGCAGAATGAATTGTTTAAACAAACGGCTGCATTATTACCTAAATTAGGAATTCGACCGAAGCATTTGTCGTTTGGTGACGGATATAAGGGACTGCCGAATCACGCACCTTTTGATAGTATTATTGTCACTGCCGGGGCGCCAATTATCCCAAAACCTTTGATGGCGCAGCTGAAAATAGGAGGCAGGTTGGTGATTCCGTTGGGAGAAGCGCATCAGGTGATGACATTATTGATCCGCAAAAACGAAACGCAGTTTGAGAAACATGAGTTTGGGGAATTTCGTTTTGTGCCTTTGTTGGAGAATAAAAACTAACTTGGCTTGTTGCGTAAGGCTTCCATCTTGTTTTTTAGCGCATCCATTTCTTCAAAAAGCTGGTTGATAACATCATTGTTTTTCGCTGGATTGAGTTCTTTTTCGACTTCGATTAATGCTTTGAGTCCAAACTCTTCGTCCTTAATTTCATCTAGAATTTTTTCTTTAAGCCATGCGACCATTAGGGTCTCGTAATCAATGCCAAACAATTCCGACAATTGAGCGATTTGCTTTTTGGTGGGATGGCGCAGGCCGTTTTCGAATTTACTGATCAGCGCTTGGTCGATTTTGAGCAATTGCGACACTTCACGTGTTTTCAATCCTTTTTGTTCACGAGCAGTTTTGAGAAGCGTTTTCAATTTTGGAAGTTTGAATTATGACAAATTTAGTCATAAAAAGAATGCAGCAGCAGTTGTTAAAAACTTTTCTTGATGCGGTCGATATCACGCTTCGTGTCTTGCTCTTTAAGCGATTCGCGTTTGTCGTAGGTTTTCTTTCCACGGCACAAACCAATGTCGAGTTTGGCGAGGCCTTTTTCGGTGGTGTGTAGTTTTAATGGAATAATCGTTAATCCTTTGACCTGAACATTCTTCCATAACACTTTGAGTTCTCTTTTGTTGAGCAAAAGTTTGCGTTCGCTTCGAGCTTTGTGATTGAATTGATTCCCGAAAGAATATTCTTCGATATAGGTATTGATAACGAAAAGTTCATTGTTGCTAAACTCGCAAAAACCTTCTGTAATATTGGCCTTTCCCAAACGGATGGATTTGATTTCGGTTCCAGCCAACACAATACCTGCAGTATATGTTTCGAGGATTTCGTAATCGAAGCGCGCGCGTTTGTTGAGGATGTTGACGATTTTTAACATAGGGAAGCAAAGGTAGTATAAAAAGTGAATTTTAAAAAACAGTTCTGCCGGGACATCTGACACCAAACTCTTTTTATTAACTTTTTAATTATCAATGCGTTTTATTATTATATTAGTATCGCAAATCCAAAAATAGACTCTATTATGGCAAAGAAATTCTTAAAATTATCAATTTTTATTTTACTTTTAATTGCGGGCTGTGCGAAAGAAGAAGGCGGACAAAATGACATCATCATTACTACCGCACAAAAAGAACCGTTGACAACCAAGCAGATTAATGATGTTATCGATCAATCGTTGCAATCGAAAGGAAACTTCAACTGGAAAAACGCATCGAGCCATATGCTTTGGAGTGCTGTAGTTCATGGCAATGAAGTGGTGACTATTGGTTTTGGAACTTCGAAAAATGACTTCGACCGTTCAAAATCTCCCAATGCTGAGGCGATACAAAATGAATTGCTTCAAACGATACTGCAGTATGAAGGTACTTCTTTAGATAAAATCCTTATCTCATCGGATCGGTATCTCAATCTTATCAATGTTATCATCAAGAAACAGGAAACCATTATAGCCTTGCGAAATAGTCGATACATTCGTTATATAGAACCCGCCGATTATAAGTATGCAAGTCTTAAAGATCCGGGGTTTCGTTCCGCTTCAAGCTCGGGATCTTCCGGATGTGGATACGAATCTGAGATTTTAAATACTTCCGACTATACAACTGTGACGCCCAATGCCAAAGTACCCTGGACGTTTTATCAGCATAATATTCCAGCCGCATGGACATTCAGTACAGGAAGAAGTATCACCATCGGCATTGTAGATACCGGCGTTTCTCCTAGTCAAACACTGTTAGGATCCAGTTTTAACAACGGCGATTCTGCTGGAAGAACAATCCAAAAATTTGGCGTGTATGTTGATTCGATTTGGCCTTGGAGTACCACTACTGATGGACCAAATGATCAATGTGGACATGGAACCAGCATGTCATCTGTGGCCACGGCGCCAAGAAACAATAAAGGATTTCCAGTCGGTGTTGCCTACAACGCCAATCTGATTGTCTATCGCGCCGCTGCAAATGTGGTTTTAGATGGCTATCAGGAGCAGGAAGGTGTGAAAAATGCGTTTACTGCTTTAGGAAATAATGCGAATGTGAAGATTATTTCGATGTCGATGGGCTATGTTTTCTCAGTAGGAAAAATTGAAGATGGCGTCAAATATGCCTACAACAAAGGAAAATTAATCTTTTGTGCCGGGGGAACTTCCACTAGTTTTACCACTTTTGTAGGGGTGATATTTCCAGCTTGGATGCCGGAAACTGTTGCCGTCACTGGAGTCAAAGAAGGAACGGTGATGCAGAAATGCGATGTTTGTCACAGCGGCAGTAAAATCGATTTTACTGTGGTCATGCAACGGGCTTCAGGAAATTCGGTTCCTGTTAATAGTTATTACGATGCGCAAACTGATTATGTTGGAGGTTCTTCTGTCGCTACGGCAACGACGGCGGGAATTGCGGCATTAGTATGGGCGAAAAATCCAACGTGGACAAGAGATCAGGTGCTTACAAAAATGCGTCAGGCCGGAAGTTTTTATCCGAATAGAAATGCAGAATTTGGTTATGGTAACATCAATGCACTGCTGGCTGTTCAATAAAGGAATTCATTTAAAAAATAGTCCATCAGGAGTAATTCTGGTGGTTTTTTATTGAAGTAATTGTATCTTTACCAA
>JBBRXW010000215.1:0-4336 GCA_038238295.1 Flavobacteriales bacterium
GCGATGACAGGTTGTAATTCTGTTATCTGCTTGATTGCCGTGATTTCTTTCCCGATGACGTTCAATAAACCGCCTTTAGCGAGATGACTAGCGACCGTTACGAATACGTCGAGATCAGTGGCTTCAACAGGCAAGCGGTCGTGTATTGTGATGGCAACCATTTTTTGCGGAACGATCTTCTTAATCAGCATACTGAGAATTCCATTATCGGCGCAAATAAAGAAATGGTCGTTCCATTGCATCGCGATATGCTGGTTTTCCTTGTTGAGTTCGGCATCGACACCGATAAGATGCACCGTTCCTTTTGGAAAGTTTTTATAGCTGGCGCCAATGATATAGCTGGCTTCTGCGGTATTGAATGGATCGATGTTGTGGGAAATATCAATAATGGAAGCTTCTGGATATTCCGATAAAATTTTTCCCTTTAAAGCACCAACAAAATGGTCTTTCAAGCCGTAATCGGTAGTCAGCGTAATTATTGACATAAAATTGTTTATAAATAAAAAGAAAACGGAACTAAAAACTCATTAAATTTGAATGCAAAGCTACTAATTATAGTAACAAATTTTTAATTTAATACGACTTCCTTTTGAACGAAAGAATAATTGAACTCAACGACATCGCACCGAAAGAATTCTGGGGCGCACAAGATTCTCATCTTGAAACAATTAAAAAGTACTATCCCAAACTCAAAATTGTAGCCCGTGGCACGACGATAAAGGCTTTCGGTGAAAAAGAGGTACTTGACGAGTTTGAAGTCCGTTTTAATCGCCTGATGGCACATTTTACCCGCTACAACCGCATCGATGATAATGTGATTGAGCGCGTCATCCATAGTAATGCTCAGGAAATGGAGCGTATGCCGGATCACGACAAAATTTTGGTGCATGGGATTGGTGGAAAAATTATCAAAGCGATGACGCCGAACCAGCAGCTGCTTGTAGATACCGTCTATAAAAATGATATGGTTTTCGCAGTCGGGCCGGCCGGAACGGGGAAAACCTATACCGGTGTAGCTTTAGCTGTAAAAGCCCTGAAGGAAAAACAGGTCAAACGAATCATACTCACGCGACCTGCGGTGGAGGCAGGAGAAAACCTCGGCTTCTTGCCTGGTGATATGAAAGAAAAACTCGATCCGTATATGCAGCCATTATACGATGCGTTACGCGATATGTTGCCACCACAATCACTCGAAGATTATATACTTAAAGGCATTATCCAAATTGCACCATTGGCTTTCATGCGTGGACGAACGCTAGACAATGCTTTCGTCATCCTTGATGAAGCACAAAATACGACGCATTCACAAATGAAGATGTTCCTGACGCGTATGGGAAAAAATGCTAAATTCATGATTACCGGTGATCCAGGACAGGTCGATTTGCCGAGAAGAACCATCTCAGGATTGAAAGAAGCGATTTTGGTTTTGAAAGATGTTGAAGGAATCGGAATTATATATCTTGATGATAAAGACATTGTCAGACACCGATTGGTCAAAAAAGTAATCGATGCCTACAAACAAATAGAAAACACGGATTAAGGTAACTAACTCGTAATCCACGAAAGCGAAAAGCGGAAGGTATCCTGATGTTTTTCGCTTTTTTATTTCATTAAAATGGATACCCAATGGCAAGGTTGAATATGAGGTTGTCGCGGAGCCAATCGTGGCTTCCAAAATTTATTTGATCCACTACCCAACGCTGCCCTTGTGGTAAATAGGGTTTGCGCAACGGGAAGGCGAAATCAGTTCGTAAGACCAAAAACGAAAAGTCGAATCGCAGTCCGGCGCCGGTTCCTACGGCAAGCTCATTCAAAAATTTCCCAGAAAATTGCGAGCCAGGTTTTGCTTCATTTTTATTGACCAGCCAAATATTTCCAGCATCTATGAATAGAGCACCATGCACTACACTGACTAATTTCATTCGATATTCTGTATTCAATTCAAGCTTGATATCGCCAGATTGATCCGGTAAAAAGGAACTCGTTTCCACTTGAGGATTGTAGGTTCCTGGACCAATAGAACGTGCACGAAAAGCCCTAATACTGTTGGTTCCGCCAATAAAAAATTGTTTGATGAACGGCAACTCCGAAGAATTGCCATACGGGTAACCGACACCGGCGATAATACGGCTGGCGAGTTGACTGTTCTCCGACAATTTCCAGTAATGGCGAAATTCAGTTTCGAGTTTGGCAAACTGGCTGAACGGCACCTTGAAGACGCTGATCGTATCGCCCTTTTTTACATTTGCACCGGTTGCCAATCCGGCAATTGTTCCTGCCAAATCGATGGCATTTTTGAAGTAAATCGTATGCTTCTTTTGCGTCAACATTGTTGTTGTATAGGTATAGGTATACGTCGGTCCAAAGATGAGTTGCTTCTCGATGACTTTCGCCAGTGATGGATTCAATGCAATTTGGTCTTGATACAAAGTCGAAACCTGTGCAGGGCTTACAAACGTTATATCGGTGACATTGAGTTGGTGTTCCTTGCGTTCATTTTCTTTCCATAAATAACCAAAAGAGGCTTTGAATGATTTCAACGAATACAATTGTTTACGCAATTGGTATTCATAACCTAAGGTCGCTTTGGTCCTTGGTACGAAACCGCTTGATGATTTGGTTTTGAAAGGGGTCAGGAACCGTGGCCAGATCAAACTCGTTTCGCCACCAACACGATACACATCAAAACCTTTGTTCTGTCCGGCCAACTGCACTTCGAGCCCGCCAAACAAACTGATGTTGAGCAATTCTGCGCCTCGGAAAGTGTTCCGGTGGCTCCAATTCAGGTTCAGCTCTGTTCCCGAATAATTGGCAGAATTGGTTTTGGCAAGGACTTCCACACGGATATTCTTTTTTGGTAATGGTGTCAAGTAATAGTAAGCATCGAGATAATTTCCGAGGGTATCGCTGGGTTTGAATTGATTTTTCACGAATTTAAAAGTTCCTAAATTCACCAATCGGTTTAGTGATAAATTGTGATTCGTCCGATTGTAAAGGTCATTCTTATCGAAGTACAAGGTCCGATCGAAGATGCGCGGATTGAACGTGTGTTTGGGATCTATTATCGTAAGATCATGGTATTTCTGAATCGTATCAGGTGTGTTGTAGGCCTTCTTTTTATTGACAAAGTAGTTTGGAAAGACAAAGATTTTATTAATGCGGTAAACATTAATGGCCTGCTCTGGAGTTTCCGATTTTACTTTTACAATTAAATCGACCTGATGTTTTCCGACGGTACTATCCACTTGTACCTTCAAATATTCGGGACTGAAATAAAAATATCCTTTCTCTTTTAAATGCACGTCGATACGCTCTCGTTCCGCTTTAATAATGGCAAGATCATAAGCGTCTCCTACTTTAAGAAAGGATTTGTCTTTAATACTATCGATTGATGTTGTCAATGCTGTAGAGTCAGGAGGAAAAATGACCTGTTTTATTTTATAAGAATATCCTGGTTTTACAACAAAATCTGCAGTAGCTCTCTTACCATGTCGCGTCGAATCAGCCGCTACAACCGTATTGAAATAGCTTTTATTCTGCGCATAATTCAACAGTAATTTTTTATTGAAATCTAAATCTACTTTACTGAAAAACACCGGTGGCTCACCGACTTTGTTCCGAAGCCAATTCCGGAATCCTTTGTCTTTCTTAGGTTCACCTGCAATATTATAGGCATACAAACGCACGCGCAAGCCCAGCAGTTTTTTGTTGGGTTTTGGTCGTATCATTTCAAGGAATTCTTTTCTTAAGGCTTTGCGTTCTTTTCTAGCAATCTCTTTTCCTTCCACTTTTACTTTTGCTCCAGTGTAAAGCAATTCCCCTTCCGGCAAATACTTGGTGTTGCTGCAAGAATACAGCAAGAATATCACGAAGCATGCACTATAGAGTGATTTTATTTTCATTTTGAATTCTTTTTCTCTTCTGACTTTTTCGCTTTCAATTCTTTTAACGTCGCTTTTTTCTCATTTGCTCTATGGAACAATTCTTTGAATTTGTTATAGTTCATCGTAATGATAAACGCCACACCAGTTTCCACCACTTGCCCCTGCAAAGCAACCTGATATTGGTTTTTGCGATACGCTTTCAAACGGTATCTTCCATCTTTTGAAAGTTGGTAATCGGCTGAAATATCGCCAGCAATGGTATTTGATTCCTGATTGGCTTGTTGCTGTCCTTCGAGTCCAAAGGTGCTGCCTACAGTAACTTTCAAACGGTCATCAAGCAATCTTTTGGTGACGCCGACATTCAGGTCGGTTTTGTTTTCTCGGGTGCCGGATGTGTAATTATCCGAAGATTCTAAATCGAAATCGAGTTCAACGCCCTGAATAAGATTCCC
>JBBRXW010000216.1:0-4329 GCA_038238295.1 Flavobacteriales bacterium
AATCGACCAATACTTTCCCGGATTTGATCGCGTCACCGTATTCCTGTGAACACATTCCTATAATCTTATCACTTGGTTTTGAAAGTCCAGCGGCATTCCATTTCATAATACCGCCTTGCAGATCATATACTTTGGTGAAACCGAGTTGCCCTAGTTTATCGGCCGCTTTACGACTTCTTCCGCCGACCATGCAATAGACGAAAACGGGTTTTGATTTATCGAGTTTCGCAACTTTTGCTTCAAAATCGTCACCATTCCAATTGATATTCTTTGCATTATCAAGATGTTGACTGGCAAATTCTTCTGGACTGCGAACGTCAATCAGTTGTGCATTTGGCGTTGCTTTTATTTTTTCTGCGAAAGTTAATGGTGCTATATTTTCATACCCATCATGCGGTTGTCCTTTACACGAAAAAAGAATAAAAGTTACGATGGTAAGGAGTTGATATTGAAATTTCATTCCACTATGTTTTTTAAAATATAAGAAGCAAAAGTAATTAAAATTAAGTACTACAATGCAAAGAATACCTTAAATTATAAGTTGAATATTTTATAGCTTTGATGCGTTAGTTTCACAATGTTTTCGGTGCGTTCGGCGTGGGTGTCCGATATGAATAATTGCCCGAATTCGTCATTATTGACCATAGCCACAATTTTGCTTACGCGGCTTTCATCGAGCTTGTCGAAAATATCGTCGAATAAAAGAATCGGTTTTTCACCGCATTGCTTTTTGATAAATTCGAATTGCGCCAGTTTGAGGGCAATTAGGAAAGATTTCTGCTGCCCCTGTGAACCGAATTTTTTAATCGGGAAGTGATCGATTTCAAAAGCCAAGTCGTCTTTATGAATACCGACTGAAGTATACTGCATCGCGCGGTCTTTGGCGATATGCTCTTCCAGCAATGGGAGTAATTCTTTTTCAAACAATTGGCTTTCATAAACCAACTGCACCGTTTCTTCCGAACCTGTAATGCCTTGGTGATGGCGGTTGAATATCGGAATGAATTCGCCTAAAAACGCTTTTCTTTTTTCGAAAATAGCATGGCCGAATTGTTGTAATTGCTCATTATAGATCGATAAAGTTTCCTTCTCAAAGACATGATTGAGCGCAAAATATTTGAGTAAAGCGTTGCGTTGCTGCAGTACTTTTTGGTATTGGATGACTTGCTGCAGGTATTTAGAGTCGGATTGCGAAATGACCGTATCCATAAATTTCCGACGGGTTTCACTTCCTTCAACAATCAAGTCGCGGTCGGCAGGCGAAATGATGACTAGTGGGATTAGCCCTATATGATCGGAGAATTTATCGTATAATTTCCCATTCCGTTTTAGGATTTTCTTTTGGTTTTTCTTTAGGCTGCAGATGATTTGTTCCGTCCGATCTTTAATTTCAAAATCGCCATCGATGACGAAAAATTCCTCACCATGTTTGATATTCTGAATTGCCATCGGATTGAAATAGCTTTTCCCATACGACAATTGATAGATCGCATCGAGAACATTGGTTTTTCCAATACCGTTTTTCCCGACGAAACAATTGATCTTGCGGTCGCATTCGAAAGTGGCTTCCGAAAAATTCTTATAATTAAATAATGAAAGGGTTTTTAAATACATGAAAGCCTGTGAAATCAGCGTTTGTTAGGAGCAATTCAGCGGGTGCAAATTATTGAAAAATATCCATAAAATAGGCATTGCGCTTTTATAATCGAAATTATCGCAACCAAATGAAGCAAATTCCCTATTCAACGAAAGTTATTTCAAAAAAATCCTTTAATTAATCTCTTTTTTTTGCGTGGGTTTGAATAAAAATTTTATTTTTGCGGCTCACTAATTTAAAATAAATGGCAACGTATAATAAAAGAGGTTACAAAACTCCAAAAGAAAAAGCAGACAACGATACTACTTATTTAGAAGATATTAAAGTAGATGAGAAGGATAGTACTACCGCAGGTGTTTTTAATTCTTTAGACCAAACCGCTTCTAGAACAGAAGAATGGGTGGCGCGCAACCAGAAATATATCTTTGGTGTAGTCGCTGTAATTGCTTTGGTAACGGTAGGTTATTTGATGTACCAAAAATTTATGGTGCAGCCGAAAGAGGATGAAGCCGCAAGCGAAATGTTCGAAGCACAGCAAAATTTCCAGAAAGCGGTGGATGGAACTAAAAGCAACGATTCTTTATTCAATTTAGCATTGAACGGTGAAAAAGGAAAATTAGGATTTAAAGCCATCGCCGATCAATTCTCCGGAACCGATGCCGGAAACTTAGCCAACTATTATAGCGGAATCGCATATCTGAACACAGGAAAATATGCGGAAGCGATTACTTCACTAGAGAAATTTAAATCAGACGATATGATTTTGAGCGTATTGGCAGTGGGAGCAATTGGAGATGCCTATGCACAGAAAAATCAGCAAAAAGAAGCATTAGAGCAATATATCAAAGCTTCTGACATGAATAAAAATGATTTGACAACACCGAGATTCTTATTGAAAGCCGGGCAGACAAGCCTAGCTTTAGGAAAGAAAGCGGATGCACTGAAATATTTCAATGAAATCAAAGAAAAATACGAAAACTCTCCAGAAGGATCAACCATTGATGCCTTGATTGGATTAGCACAATAATATTTTTCTGCAATCTTAATAAAGATGGCAACAGCAAATAAAAATTTATCCGATTACAATAAAATGACAATCCCAAGCGCGAAAGATTTTCGGTTTGGGATTGTTGTTTCTGAGTGGAATGACTCCATCACCAATGGACTCTTTTCCGGCGCAGAAGCAGCATTATTAGACTGCGGTGCGCTTCCGGAAAACATCATCCGATGGAACGTTCCGGGAAGTTTCGAGCTGATTTATGGCTCAAAGAAAATGATTGAAACGCAGAATGTCGATGTTGTCATTACGATCGGCTGTGTTATTAAAGGCGAGACGATGCATTTCGAGTTTGTCTGCGAAGGCGTGACACAAGGCATCAAAGACCTCAATGTACATTCGGATGTTCCCGTAATCTTCTGCTTGCTGACCGATAACACCGAACAGCAATCTATCGACAGAAGTGGAGGCATTCACGGAAATAAAGGCACCGAAGCCGCGATAGCCGCAATTAAGATGGCGTATCTTAGACAACAGGCGTCACTGAATTATCAATTCGGTCGTCAGGAAATTTCTTCCGGCCAGTTACAGATTGAAGACAAAACACTGAAATTGGAAGACTAACTTTTTTGATACATTCAACACCAAATTCCCAATGCCTACTTCTATTAGAAAGTAGGTTTTTTTATGATACCCTTAGCGGTAAAAACTAAGAGAAATTAGTTAAATTTGTGAACTTTGATAAAAACCCATTCTTAATTTATGTCGAGCATCATTCAATTACTTCCCGATCATGTCGCCAATCAGATAGCTGCCGGTGAAGTGGTGCAGCGTCCGGCATCCGTCGTTAAGGAATTGCTAGAAAATGCTGTTGATGCCAAAGCGACTGACATCAAATTGATTATCAAAGATGCCGGAAAATCCTTAGTGCAAGTCATCGATAATGGGCAGGGAATGAGCGTCACTGATGCCCGTTTGTGTTTCGAGCGCCATGCGACTTCCAAAATTCGACAGGCAGAAGATTTGTTTAAGTTGCATACCAAAGGATTCCGTGGTGAAGCGCTGGCTTCTATTGCTGCGATTGCTCACGTCGAATTGAAAACCAAACAAGATCAGGAAGAATTAGGAACTCACATTATCATCGAAGGCAGTAAATTTATTTCGCAGGAAGTGGCCGTAATTCCAAAAGGGACATCCTTTTCGGTGAAGAATTTGTTTTTTAATATTCCAGCACGCCGCAATTTCTTGAAGTCTGACATAGTGGAGTTTCGTCATATTGTTGATGAATTCCAGCGGGTCGCTTTAGCGCATCCGTCGATTCATTTTACCTTTTATCATAATGGAAGCGAAATGTTCGTATTGCCGGCTTCCAATGCAAGGCAGCGCATCGTGACTATTTTTTCCGGGAAGACCAACGAAAAACTGGTGCCTGTTCAGGAAGAAACGGAAATCCTAACCATCCAGGGTTTTGTCTGCAAACCAGAATTCTCGAAGAAGAGCAGAGGCGAACAGTTTTTTTTCGTCAATGACCGATTTATCAAAAGTGGCTATTTGCACCATGCGATTATGAATGCTTACGAAGGTCTGCTTCGCGAAGGTGCCCAACCGAGTTATTTTTTATTCTTGAATGTGCCGCCAAATACCATCGATATCAATATCCATCCAACCAAAACGGAAATAAAATTTGACGATGAGCAGGCGCTGTATGCCATCCTGCGTTCTTCGGTCAAACACA
>JBBRXW010000217.1:0-4326 GCA_038238295.1 Flavobacteriales bacterium
ACCTGGACCGAATTGTCCGATGCAGTAAACATAATCACAAACCAAAAATAAAAGTCATGAATAAAACTGTAAACATAAATTTAGGCGGTATGTTTTTTCATATTGACGAAGATGCTTACCAAAAATTAACACGCTACTTTGATGCCATCAAACGTTCGCTATCTAACTCTAACGGGCAGGACGAAATTATCAAAGATATCGAAATGCGTATTGGTGAATTAGTTGCCGAAAAACATACTAGCGAAAAACAAGTCATCAATCTGAAAGAATTAGACGAAATCATCGCTGTAATGGGGCAACCAGAAGATTACAGAATCGATACTGATGGCGATGAACCACAACTAAAAGCCGATTTTAATACTGCTTCAAGAGCCAACAAAAAATTATATCGCGACAAAGATACGGGTATGATTGGAGGCGTTGCTTCGGGACTAGGTCACTATTTTGGCATCGATGCCGTGTGGTTGCGTATCCTTTTGGTAATCCTTGTTTTTGCAGGTTTCGGATCCGGAATCGTCGCCTATATTGTCCTTTGGATTGTCATGCCGGAAGCCATTACCACATCTGAAAAATTAGAAATGGTTGGCGAACCAATTACGATTTCCAATATCGAGAAAAAAGTAAAGGAAGAATTTGAAAGTGTTTCCGAAAAATTCAAAAATGCCAATTATGATAAAATGGGAAACCAGGTCAGAACCGGCGTTGATAAATTTACCGGTAGCGTTGGAGAAGTCGCGATGAGCATCTTCAAAATATTCGCTAAAATACTGGGAGTCATATTGATTATGGCAAGTTTGACCATGTTAGTTTTTTTATTTATCGGTGTCTTTACCTTAGGTTCAACTGCTTTTATTGACTTTCCATGGTCGAGTTTTGTCGAAGCCGGAAATTTCTCAGAATATCCGTTATGGGTGTTCGGTGTCATCATCTTTTTAGCGGTTGGAATTCCATTCTTTTTCTTAATGCTTTTAGGTTTCAAATTGTTGTCTCCAAGTATGAGATCCCTCGGTACCATTGCTAAATACACACTACTTGCTTTATGGCTGTTGGCAATCGGAGCATTAGTTTCATTAGGGGTAAAACAGGCTACCGAATTTGCAGTCGACGGACGTTTCATTCAAAAAGAAAACATTCCATTGCAAGCTACTGATACGCTTTTCGTTAAATTCAAATCGAATGATTATTATGCAAATGGCATCCACGATAACGACAACTTTATTGTGACCGAAGATTCTGCCGATGTCAAAGTTATTTATTCGAATCAAGTTCGTTTATATATCGTTAAAACAGACGAGAAAGTGCCGTACATCCAAATCGAAAGAAAAGCGAAAGGAAGTTCTTTATCGCTCGCCAAAAAAACCGCAGAGAAAATCAAATATGGATATAAAATACAAGGCAATCATTTGATCTTAGATAATTATTTACTGACCGAATTCAAAAACAAATACCGCGACCAGGAAGTAGAAATCTATTTATACTTACCGCAGGGAACACTATTAAAACCCGACAGCAGTCTTCAGGATTATGACGATTCCGACGATTCGTATTTCAACCTTCATTTTAGTTCTGATTACACCTACCAAGTGGATGCTACGAAGGTAAAATGTCTCAATTGTCCACCGGAAGAAAATGAATGGAACGATGTAGACGGCGGCGACGAAAAAGACTCCACAGCCACTTCCGTTATCTTAAACAAAAACGGCATCCTGATCAAAAAAGACAATAAAGAAGACAGCCGAGAAGTAAAAAGCGTTAAGATCAATGACGACGGTATCACAATTAAAACCAAATAACGATGATCAAATTTAAAAACACTTTCGTGAAAGGTATCGCTCTAATTGCTATTGCAGTAACACTTGTTTCCTGTCAGTTGCACGGCATCAAAGGCAGCGGCAATATCACTACCGAAAATAGGAATGTTTCAGGTGATTTTAAAAGTATTCGTGCCGGAAAAGGGTTGGACGTTGTTATTGAACAAGCCTCAACTACCAGCGTGACAGTGATTGCGGATGACAATGTTCAGAAACATATCAACACTTAAATAGTAGCCCATACTTCAAAACGGCATCCGTTGCTATACTTATTCCGCTATCTCCTTTTGTCTGAAAACTATACGAACAAAAATGTCCATGCTATTGGTTGTTTTAATGATTCAAATTCTATCAGTTCCGTTCCTAAATTGTATTTCGAAATCAATGAAAAAATAAACATCAATGCTTCACAGGGTGAATTAGAAAAAGCAATAACGATTGGGATTTTCTTGAGAAATGCTACTAAAGTTGGTCCCGGTATTGGACTTTCATCCGAGAAAACGCTGCAAAAAATGATCGGTGGTCAAGGAGGAGTATGCTCCGATTTTACTCAGATTTTTAATATTTTTTGCTTAATTAATGGCATCTCCGTGAAAGAATGGGGTTGCATAGATCGTTTCTACAAAACAAAATTTGGACATTCTTTTAATGAAATTTATTCGATAGAATTTCAGAAATGGATTGCAATTGACATCCAAAAAGGACTTCTATTTAAAGACGAAAATCATAATTATTTATCGGCAGTTGAGCTTTTTACAAATTTAAGAAATGGAAAAAAAGTAGACTACTTTCATTATTCTAATTATATTTCAAGAAAAGCCGAAAGGATTCCATTAATTTATTCGTCACAAGCAATTCCTTTTATTGTCGATAATAAAAAAAACAAAGAAATGGATTATTACTATGATAAGTGGCATAAAAAATTTCCAACGATTGTTATTAATTCGTTGCTAGTTGTGATGCGAAAAAGTCACCGTTTTATTTTTTTTCTAGACAATTATAAATCAAAATTGTGGGCAGAATCTAAACTTTTTTAATCGCATTATACTCGGATGTTTTTTTATATTTGAAAAAATTTAAAACCATGAGAAAAATCCATTGGATACCAGCGATGCTTTTGCTGACGACATTCGCTTTTGCACAAAAAGAAAAAGTAAAAGGTTCCAAAATAGTCACAGTGGAACAAAAGGAAATTGCTGATTTTGTCAACATAGAAGTCGAAGACAATCTCGAGATCTTTCTTATTAAAGGGGACAAATGCAGCGTCGAAATTGAAGCTGATGACAATCTTCATGAACTGATCGACCTTCACATGAACGGCAGCACATTGCATTTATCGGCAACCCAACAAGTCAGTGCTGCTAAAAAATTTAGTGTTCGTGTGACCTATACTGATGATTTTAAAATGCTGACAGCAAAAAACGAAGCTAATGTCACTGCCCTTTCGGAATTGAAACTGACGGGTTTTACTTTTAAAATGTACGACAGTGCGAAGCTCTTTGCCAATGTTAGTGTGAAGAGTTTTACCTTGATGGCCGACGATAAATCGAAAACAGAGCTCAACCTAAAGGCGGAAGAATCGACCATTGAAATGAGTAAAAATTCGCAATTGAAAGCATTGATTTCCTCTACGGTGATGAAGTTCGATATGTACCAGAAATCGAAAGCGACCGTTGAAGGTGATGTTATCGATTTGAAACTTCGTTTAGACAATAACGCCGATTTCGCCGGAAGCAAACTCGTTTCCAAAAATACCGAATTGGTGGCGGAAGCCTATAGTGAATGTAGCATTAATGTCATGACGAAACTGATGCTCGATGCTAAAGGCAAAGCAGCTATCCAGTTGTATGGCGACCAAAAAATTGAAATGAAAAATTTTCTAGACAGCGCGACCTTAACCAAAAAACCTTCGAATAAGAAACAATAAAAAAGCCCCAACTTTAACGGGGCTTTTTTTATCTTATACGCTTACAATCCAATACTCTATTCCAAAGCTGCCATACAACCCGTTCCGGCAGCAGTAACCGCTTGGCGATAGACATGATCGGCAGCGTCACCACCAACAAAAACTCCAGCGACATTGGTTTTGGAAGTTCCCGCTTCGTTGATGATGTAACCTGTTTCGTCTAAGTTTAAATAGTCTTTGAAAATTTCGGTATTCGGTTGGTGTCCGATTGCTACAAAAAATCCTGTGGCGGGAATTTCGAAGGTTTCCCCCGTTGATTTGTTATGTGCTTTCACCGAAGTAACTACTTGCCCGTCGCCCAAAACCTCTAAAGTATCGTGATGCATAAGTATTGTAATATTTTCCGTTTTTCGTACGCGTTCTTCCATGATTTTGGAGGCCCTAAACTTATCGCTCCGCACCAGCATCGTCACTTTTTTACATAATTTAGAAAGGTAATGTGCTTCTTCACAGGCAGAATCTCCGGCACCAACAATGACGACTTCTTGATTTCTGTAGAAGAATCCGTCACAAACGGCACAAGCCGAAACACCACCACCAGTTTGAAGA
>JBBRXW010000218.1:0-4319 GCA_038238295.1 Flavobacteriales bacterium
CTTGGAAAGGTTTGGATGAGGAATCATTCGATTGGTGTATCGAGCAAACCTTATTCTTTGGTGAAGACAGAAAACCATTGAACATGATTTTGGATGATGGTGGCGATTTGACGAACATGGTTTTCGACCGTTTCCCAGAATTGGTAGATGGCATCAAAGGGTTGTCTGAAGAAACGACTACTGGTGTTCACAGATTATACGAAAGAATGAAAAACGGAACGTTGGTGATGCCTGCGATTAACGTAAATGATTCGGTGACGAAATCGAAATTTGATAACAAATACGGTTGTAAAGAATCGGCTGTAGATGCAGTTCGTCGTGCAACTGATATCATGTTAGCTGCTAAAAGAGTGGTAGTTTGCGGATATGGTGATGTTGGTAAAGGAACGGCGGCTTCTTTTAGAGGTGCTGGTTCGATCGTTACGGTAACTGAAATCGACCCAATCTGTGCGTTGCAAGCTGCAATGGACGGATTTGAAGTCAAAAAATTAAATACTGTTGTTGGAAATGCGGATATCATCATCACGACAACCGGAAATAAAGACATCGTTTTGGGAAGTCACTTCGAGCAAATGAAAGATAAAACGATTGTTTGCAACATCGGTCACTTCGATAACGAAATCGATATGGCTTGGTTGAACAAAAACCACGGTGCTTCTAAAATTGAAATCAAACCACAGGTTGACAAATATACGATTGCTGGAAAAGACATTCTTATCCTGGCGGAAGGTCGTTTGGTGAACTTAGGCTGTGCCACCGGGCACCCAAGTTTTGTAATGAGTAACTCCTTTACGAACCAGACTTTGGCGCAAATCGAATTGTGGAAAAACAGTGCGAACTATAACAATGAAGTGTATATGTTGCCGAAACATTTGGATGAAAAAGTAGCTGCTTTGCACTTGGCTAAATTAGGCGTTGAATTGGAAGTTTTACGTAACGACCAAGCGGATTATATTGGTGTTGCTGTTGAAGGCCCTTTCAAACCTGAATATTACAGATACTAAATAAAATGTCATTCCGACGAAAGGAGGAATATCATGCTACTAGTTTAGAAAAACCCTTGCAGTGATGTGAGGGTTTTTTTATTGGTTTTTTTTGTACATTTAAGCAATTAAAAAACATCTATATTAAAACTAAATCTTTATTACTGATTGATTTTCTGGGATTGTTGTCATTGAGTTCCTGCAAAAAATAAACGACCGAAACAGTTACTACTGCAAACGGCAGCGACACGACAGTGGTCACCACCGAAACTTCGACTGCTATTAAAAGCGATCTGGATCTCAAAATCGATGAAGCTAAAGCGCGATTAGACAGCGCTCAGATTCATCTCCAAGAAGCCGTAGCTAAAGGAGACAAAAAAGCGCAAGAAGCCGCTAAAAAAACATCCGATGAAGCAGAAACTGCCTGGACAAAATTAAAATCAGATGTTCATGAAGGTGCCGAAAAAACGAAAGAAAAATACAATGAGGCTTTAGAAAATGCCAAAGCGAAATAATGCTAGAAACCGTTTCGAATGAAGCGGTTTTTTATTTTTGATTTACGAAAACTATTTTCTAACTACAACACTTTGAAACCGTAAAGTTCACGAATACAAAAAATGATACCGTTATGAGGAAAAAAATTACGCTCTTCGCTTTTTTGATGATTGGATGGCATTCGTTTTCGCAAATTATCAACACGGCTCCGTACATTTTGACCGTTGATCAATTGAAACAATGGACAACAACCGGAGCTACGGCTTCACCCGATTTGATTGCCACGGCTCCGTTGGCTGCAAAATTTTCAGCGGCTGCAACACAGTTCAATCCCGCATTAACCAGCAACATGAAAATTGCTTATCTGCCCGACGGAATGAATAATTTCGGGAATTATTATGGCGAGCAAAGTCAATTCAACCTTTTCAATTTTACGCATTGGTCATCGATTGATAAATTAGTTTGGTTTGGAGGCACTGCTTCACAATCGATTCAATTGCCTTCGTCACCGTGGGCAAATGCCGCTCATAAAAATGGCGTCAAAGTCTATGGGAATGTCTTCTTCGCGCCAACAGCTTTTGGCGGTTCTACCGCTACATTGTCCGCTTTTTTAGAACAAGATATTAATGGGAATTTTATTGCTATTCCTCCAATGATAGCCATGATGCAATATTATAATTTTGATGGTTGGTTTATCAATCAAGAAACGGCAACGAATGCTACGACCGCACAATTGATGTATGCTTTCGTCCGAAATTTGACGGCTCAAGCGGAAGCCATTGGCAAAGAAATTATGTGGTATGATGCGATTCTGCTGAGCGGAAGTGTCGGTTGGCAAAATCGGCTGACAACTTCCAATAGTGTTTTTGTGCAGCGTGATGAAGATGCCGATTTATCGAATGGCTATGAAAAAAGAGTCAGCAGCAGCATTTTTATTAATTTTGCATGGAGCGGTACCACGTTGCCATTGGCTTCAAGAACCAAAGCCACCGCTATCGGACGATCATCTTATGATGTTTTCACCGGAGTAGATATTTGGCCCGGGAGAAATCAGGGAAATTTCGAAACGTCAGGAAATATTTTTATGGGGAACCTCCATGAAAGCGGCACTACGCCAGTGACTTCCTTGGGGATTTTTGCACCGAATTGCATTTATAATAATTCGACGTATACCAATTTCAATAACGACCCAACGGATGTAGTTTCATTTTATGCAGCAGAACGACATCTGTTTGCCGGGGATGACAGCAACCCAGCTACAGTTGATGCAACCGGCTTTAAAGGATTATCGAATTGGATTCCGGAAACTTCTGTAATTACATCTATCCCGTTCCAAACTGATTTTTGTACAGGACACGGCACCAAAAAGTTTTCTTTGGGAACGCAAACAAGTTCCAACAGCTGGCATGACATGAACAAGCAGGGCATTTTACCGACCTGGCAATGGGCCTTTTCAGAAAACAATGTATTGACTGCCGATTGGGATTTTAATGATGCTTTTTCCAACGGGAATTCCCTAAAAGTGAGCGGTAATCTTCCTGCCAACCACCCAGTCGATTTAATGCTTTATAAAACAAAGTTGGCAATTACTGATGGTATTTTTAACTTTGAAATCTTATATAAAAGTGCCGACAGCAATGATACCAAAATGAAATTACTGGTGGTCTTTGCTGATGAAGTAAATCAGAAATATGAGTTTCCTTTAAACGGCGGCATCGGTATGGGCAACAACTGGACATTTGGAGAAATTCAATTACTACCCGAATATTCCGGACGGGAAATCGCAATGATAGGTTTACGTTTCGAGTCGACAACAGCAGTTTCTGGTTATACCGCTCGTATGGGCGGCATTGATGTTTATAATACGGTTCTGGGAATTGCAGATCACCATAAAGACAATGCTTTCATAACGGTGAGTTATCCAACGACCAACGGAGTTGCCTTCAACATCAACTGGCCGGATACCGAGCGATTGAATTTTACCATTTATGACCTGCGAGGAAAATTGGTGAAGTCAGGATTAATAGCTCTTAACCAAACAACAAATTACAATTTGGATACGAATGGTATCGCATCTGGAATTTATACGATAACGTTTACCAATCCGAAAAATGTTTCGGAAACCAAAAAAATAATAATTCGATAAGTTAAAAACAAAAAACCCGATTCAAATGAATCGGGTTTTTTATATGGAGAAATCTTGATTTCTTATGCTTCAAAAGCAACAATAGAAACGTATGATTTATTATCTCTTTTCTTTTGGAACTGAACAACTCCATCTACTCTTGCGTGTAGCGTGTGATCTTTACTGATGTAAACATTTTCACCCGGATTGTGTTTAGAACCTCTTTGTCTTACGATGATGTTCCCTGCAATAGCAGCTTGACCTCCAAAAATCTTAACACCTAAACGTTTCGATTCTGATTCTCTACCATTCTTGGAACTACCGACACCTTTCTTGTGAGCCATGACGTATTAGTTTTTAATGTTAATTATTCTTCAGTTGTTGCTTCAGCTACTTCCGCTTTTTTAGCAGTAGCTTTCTTTTTTGTACCAGTCGCGCTGATTCCTTCGATTACAATTTGAGTAAGATACTGTCTGTGACCGTTTCTTTTCTTGAATCCTTTTCTTCTTTTCTTTTTGAAAACGATTACTTTATCTCCTTTTAAGTGTTGTAACACTTTTGCTTCAACAGAAGCACCTTCTATAGCTGGGGCGCCTAAAGTGATTGTGCCATTGTCATCTAATAAAAGAACTTTGTCAAAAGAAATTTTTGATCCTTCTTCATTAGATAAACGGTGAACATAAACCTTTAAGTCTTTGCTTACTTTAAATTGTTGC
>JBBRXW010000219.1:0-4316 GCA_038238295.1 Flavobacteriales bacterium
ATTAATCAAGGAACAAGGAAATCTACGTATAGAGTTGGTTAGTGTCGATAAGATTATAAAGCTGAACAGCAGCACACTGAATATCGAAAACACATCGAATGTTAACGGAAAGATGAAACTAATCCTTCCGATTTTATTTATTCTCTTATTTATTATAATCAAAGCTTTTATGAGTTTTTATAGAAAACAATCCTTGAAACTTAAAAACAGCAGTCTTTAAACCTAGAGCATTCATGAAAGGAATAATATTGGCAGGCGGTTCTGGAACCCGATTACACCCATTGACATTGGCAGTAAGTAAGCAGTTAATGCCTATTTACGACAAACCGATGATTTATTATCCGCTCTCCACTTTGATGTGGGCAGGAATCAAAGAAATTTTAATCATATCAACACCACACGACTTGCCGTTATTCGAACAACTGTTAGGCGATGGGAAAAAATTAGGATGTCGCTTCGAATATGCTGTTCAGGAACATCCAAACGGATTGGCAGAAGCATTCATTATTGGAAAAGAATTCATCGGAAACGATAAAGTTGCTTTGGTGCTCGGCGATAATATTTTTTACGGCAGTGGTTTGTCTGATTTGTTATTGGCTAACAATGATCCCGACGGGGGCATTATCTACGCCTATCATGTCCTTGATCCGGAACGCTATGGAGTGGTCGATTTCGATCAGAATGGAAAAGTCCTTTCCATAGAAGAAAAACCGGAAAAACCAAAATCGAACTTTGCCGTTCCCGGAATTTATTTTTACGACAACGATGTGGTAGAAATTGCAGCGAATATTAAACCAAGCCATCGGGGTGAATTAGAAATCACCGACGTGAATAAAGAATACCTTAACCGAGGGAAATTAAAAGTAAGTATCTTAGACCGTGGCACCGCTTGGCTCGACACCGGAACTTTCAATTCGTTGATGCAAGCCGGACAGTTTGTTCAAGTCATTGAAGAGCGCCAGGGATTGAAAATCGGCTCAATCGAAGAAGCGGCTTTCAGAATGGGGTTTATCACCGCAAAGGAATTAGAAATATTGGCTCAACCTTTATTAAAAAGCGGTTACGGGACGCATTTATTAAGCATCATTTAGCATATGAATTTTATCGCTACCAAATTAGAAGGCTGCTATATCATTGAACCCAATGTCTTTTCTGATGAAAGAGGTTATTTCATGGAGAGTTTCAATGAAAATACTTTTCAAAAAGCAGTAGGAAGCGCCATCCATTTTGTTCAGGACAACCAGTCTTTTTCTTCCAAAGGAGTATTAAGAGGACTTCATTACCAAACAGGAACTCATGCTCAGGCGAAACTCGTTCGGGTATTGTCAGGAGAAGTTTTAGACATAGCAGTCGATATCCGTCCCGATTCTAAAACCTACGGGGAGTCGGTTGGGATTGTACTATCGGCCGAAAATCAAAAGCAATTTTTTGTACCGAAGGGTTTTGCGCATGGCTTTTTAGTCTTGAGCGACACTGCGACATTTTTCTATAAATGCGATAATTTTTATAATAAAGAATCCGAAGGAGGCATTATCTATAACGATCCGGCTTTGGCTATCGATTGGGGGTTCCCTGAAAGAGAATTGATTATTTCGGATAAAGATAAAGTACAGCCTCTTTTCAAAAATGCTAAAAAAGCATGGTAGTTTTAGTTACAGGTGCTACTGGGCAGTTGGGGCAAGCATTACAATATATAGCTCCGCACTATCCGGAAATCACATTTCATTTTTCAGGCTCCGAGGAAATAGACATTACCGATTCGCTTGGTGTTGCCAATGTTTTTAATACTGTAAAGCCAAAGTATTGTATCAATGCGGCAGCCTATACAGCGGTTGATAAAGCGGAGAATGAAGCTGAGAAAGCCCATTCTATAAATGTTGATGGAGTGAAAAATTTAGCCGAAATCTGCAAGAAATTTGGCGCTACTTTGCTCCATGTTTCTACGGATTTTGTATTCGATGGATACCAAAAAGCACCCTATACCGAAACTGATATTCCAAATCCGCAAGGGATTTACGGCGCAACAAAACTCGAAGGAGAAATAGCAATTGCCCAAACAATGAAAGCGTATTTTATTATCCGGACGTCTTGGCTCTATTCTCAATTTGGTACTAATTTTATGAAAACTATGCTGCGATTAGGGAAAGAAAAAACCGCTCTCAATGTGGTGGATGACCAAATCGGAACGCCGACACACGCGATCGATTTAGCAGCAATGCTATTGACGATTATCAAAAGTAACAGCCAGCAGTATGGCATTTACCATTACAGTAACGAAGGAAGCATCAGTTGGTTTGACTTTGCCAAGAAAATTTTTGAGATTAACAAAATCGATATTGCATTGCATCCTATTCCAACTACTCAATATCCAACGCCGGCACTGCGTCCAAAATACAGTGTTTTGGATAAATCTAAAATCAAGAAAACGTTCGATGTGCTAATCAGCAATTGGGACGAAGCATTAGAAAAATATTCAGATAAATAAAAAAGGTGGAATTCAATTCCACCTTTTTTATTTCATATTACCGTTTGATTACTTTCAATATTTTCGATTTGTTTTCTGAAAACAACTGCAACAAATACATTCCCGACGGTAAATCTCTCGTAATAATGCGAGCGTTTCGAAGCATTGCTTCCTGAACTAACTTACCGTCAACGGTATAGAGTTGGTAAGAAGTCGCCGTAGTCATTCCATCGATATAAATAGTGTCCGTAAACGGATTAGGATAAAAAGCAATATTTTGGAATATACTGCCAGAAGTATTTAAAGATTCATCAATGGTGATGACGAGATCAAAGGAAGTATTGCCTCCGGAATTGAATGCGGTTACAGTATAAGTTCCCATGGCAGTAATGGCAGTTGGTGTTCCCGAGATTTCCCCAGTTGTTGTATCCAGCGACAATCCATCGGGTAACGCAGGACTAATGCTAAAACTAATGACATTTCCGATAAACGAAGGTACTAAAGGAGTTATGGTCGAACCGGAATTAAAGATGTTCGGAGAAAGATATACTAAGTCGCTTGGTGCACGATCATTAACAGCAATCAAAATATCAAAAGAAGTCGAGCCACCCGAATTCATGGCAGTAATAAGATACGATGTCGTTGTCGACAATGTTGTTGGTGTCCCTGAGATTTCCCCAGTTGATGTATTTAAAGTCAATCCCTCCGGTAACTCTGGACTCGTGCTAAACGATGTTATTGTTCCTGAATACGAAGGAAGCAAACTTGAAATGGTAGTTCCGACAGTAAATACATTCGGGGAAGGATAAGAGAGAATACCGGGTGCAATATCATTAACGGTAATCACAACATCAAAAGAAGTTGTCCCTCCCGAATTGGTAGCCGTCACCGTATACGTTGCTTCTAGCGATACTGTTGTCGGTACTCCTGAAATTTCGCCGGTTGTGCTATCGAAAGACAAGCCTGAAGGCAAACTAGGCAGAATGCTGTAGCTAATTGCATCGCCGGATACCGAGGGTAATAAATTAGTAATAGCTGTTCCTATAGTAAACACATTTGGCGTGGTATACGAAAGTGAATTCGGCGCAGTATCATTAACGGTGATCACAACATCAAAAGAAGTGGAACCACCCGAATTATTTGCCGTGACCGTATAAGTTGCAGTTGGAGTCATTGCTGTTGGAGTTCCAGAGAGTATTCCTGTTGATGTATCAAAGGATAAACCTGCCGGTAAAGTTGGCGTGATACTGTAATTGATTATAGTACCAGTTATCGATGGACTTAAATTAACCACAGAAACATTTTTGGTAAACACATTTGGCGTGGTATACGAAAGTGAATTCGGCGCGATATCTTTCACGGTAATTACAATACCAAAAGACGTGTTTCCACCTGAATTGGAAGCCGTAACGGTATAGGTTGCTATAGCAGCAATTGCCGTTGGAGTTCCTTCAATTTCACCGCTTCCGGTATCGAAAATTAATCCAGCAGGTAAAGCCGGAGTGATACTATAACTCACCACAGCACCACCTGACGAAGAGGGATGTAAATCTATAATTGTACTGTTTTTAGTAAATACATTTGGCGTAGTATACGAAAGTGAATTCGGTGCAAGATCATTAACGGTGATTACCACTCCAAAGGAAGAATTCCCTCCTGAATTAACGGCCGTCACGGTGTAGGTTGCTGTTGAAGCAATTGCTGTTGGCGTTCCAGAGATTTCCCCTGTATTGGTATCCAGCGATAATCCTGAAGGCAATGCCGGAGCTACACTAAAACTGGTAACGGTTCCCGAGTAGCTTGCGAACAAGCTCGAAATAGTTGTTCCCTTGGTAAATACATTTGGTGACGG
>JBBRXW010000220.1:0-4312 GCA_038238295.1 Flavobacteriales bacterium
AAAGCTCGGACACATCACCACTTTTGGCGGTCACCCTGTCATTGCGGCAGCCTGTCTGGCCACTTTGCAGGAAATTACTGAAACGAATCTGATTCCACAAACACTAATCAAAGAAAAATTGCTCCGATCGCTTTTGGTACATCCTTTGATAACCGAAATCCGTGGTAAAGGATTAATGCTGGCAGCAATGACAGCTGATTCTGAAATCACCAATAAAGTGATTTTGAAATGCCAAGACAAAGGACTAATACTCTTTTGGCTGCTCTTTGAAGGCTGTGCGATACGAATTACGCCACCACTTACGATCTCTGAAGATGAAATCAGAGAAGGTTGTGCGATACTCTTAGCCGCATTAAGCGAAATTGAAAAAGAAAATTAGTTCATTTCAGAAGCCAATCCTGCTTTTGCCTTTATCTTTGCTCATGCTTCACAAAGGATACCGGCGCAATCAGGGCTAGGGCAACTGAATTCCAATTGATATTTGTTAATTAAATTGTTCACAACAATTCCAAATTTTTCCCACATCTAGTATTACTTTCCTAATTTTAGTTAGGATAATTTTAAAGAAAAACCTATGCAACTAAGCGAAGACGAAGACGATTATAACTTATCTTTATCCAAATTCGAGTCGATGTTGAAAACCAACAAAGTACTCTTCTTTGATTCAGAGGAGTTTGAGGAAATCATTCTGCATTACCTCGATATGGGGAAAGCTTCTTTAGCTAAAAAAGCCTTAAAATTAGCCCTAGAACAACACCCCAAATCCACCGGACTAAAACTCGTTCAGGTAGAAATGTTAGTCTATGAAGACAAGCTCGACCTTGCCGAAAAACTACTTAACGAGTTGTTCGCTATTGAGCCGCATAACGAAGAGATTTATATCCAAAAAGCCAATATTTATTCCAAACGCGACAATCATGAAAAAGCTGTCGAGTTATTGAAAACTGCTTTAGAGTACACCGATGATTATGCTGATGTCTATAATCTTATCGGTATGGAATATTTATTTATGGATAACCTGGAACTCGCCAAAGAAAACTTCATCAAATGTCTAGAAGAAGATACCGAAGACCAGGCCGCCTTATATAACGTGGTCTATTGCTTCGAATTCCTCGATCAGAACGAAGAAGCTATTGCGTACCTTCTACAATATATCGATAAAAATCCCTACAGCGAAATCGCTTGGCACCAAACCGGACGCTTGAACTACGGATTGAAAAAATATGAAGATGCCTTACGCGCTTTTGAATTTGCCACGTACATCGATGACGAATTCCTCGGTGCCTTCATGGAAAAAGCCAAAACTCTCGAAAGACTCAAAATGTATGAGGAAGCGATTGAAAGCTATAACCGCACAATCGAATTAGATGATCCTACTTCTTATGCTTTATTGCGTATCGGAAAATGCCACGAAAAACTGGGCAATAAAGCTTTCGCTTTAAAATTCTATAACAAAACGGTGCACGAAGATCCATTACTGGACAAAGGTTGGATTGCCATTACAGACTTTTATGTGCGTCAAAAAAATTATCAGAAAGCATTATTTTACGTCAATAAAGCGTTGAGCATTGATAATGAAAACCGTTTCTACTGGAAACGTTATGCGACGATTAATAAAGAAATGAGCTTCTTTGAAGAAGCAGAATATGGTTACCGCAAAGCAGTAGAACACGGTGATTTTATGCTCGACACCTGGTTGTTCTGGGTTGACATTCTTCAATTCCTTGGGGAATTCGAAAGTGCTGTGCAAACTTTACTGCAAGCTTCAGAATATTATCCCGAAGAATACGAAATTGAATACCGTTTAGCCGGATTGTATCTGATGTTGCGTGAAACTGAAAAAGGAAAATTTCATTTGAGTAATGGTTTGCGTCTTAACTTTAAAAACCACACTATTTTGGAACAATTATTTCCGGTCGTCTGGAATCGTAAGCTGGTACAAAATGCCATCAGCAAGTATTTAAAATAAATGAAAATCTATGGCTTAATCGGAAAAAATATCGGATATTCTTTTTCAAAAAAGTATTTCACCGATCGTTTTGTGAATACCAATGCCACGGATTGTTCTTATATAAATTTTGATCTGGAAAACATCGAAGAATTTCCGGATCTTATTCAAAATCATTTGGATATCGCCGGATTGAATGTAACGATTCCGTATAAAGAAACGGTGGTTCGTTATCTTGATGAATTGTCTGAAAAGGCAGCAAAGATTGGTGCTGTCAATGTCATCCGGATCAAAAAGAATCAGAAACTTAAAGGCTACAATTCAGATTATTATGGTTTTAAAAAATCCCTTGAGCCATTATTGCAGCCGCATCACAAACGGGCATTAATACTCGGTACCGGCGGCGCCTCAAAAGCAGTAGCGTTCGCGCTTGAAGAATTAGGAATTCCATACGCTTTCGTATCCCGGGAAGTTCGTGAAAACACTATAGATTACGAAAGGATTAATGCAACAACTTTCGATAATTACCAAATCATTATCAATTGCACACCACTGGGAACGAGCCCTAATACAGAATTCCCTCCTATACCATATGCTTTTTTTACTCCAAAGCATATTGCTTTTGATTTGATTTATAACCCCGCTGTAACACCCTTTCTTAAAAAGGCATTGAAAAAAGGAGCCATCACACAAAACGGACACGATATGTTGCTTTTTCAAGCAGAGAAAGCCTGGGAAATATGGAACAAATAAAAAAGCAAAGTATATTTTACTTTGCTTTTTTATGAATTGCAGCTGTTATTTTTTACTGCTTCTTTTTCATATCAATCATTTTTGCTCTGCGCTCTTGCTGCAGCTGAAGGTAGGTTTTATATTGCTCTTCCTTCAACAAGACTTTCACTTCAGCATCTCTGTTTAAATTGATTTCGTTTAGTCTTGTCAATTTCTCTTCTTTGGTCAGAACACTTTTTCTAACGTCGCGCATTTGCTCGGCATACCGTTTTATAATTTCCCGAAAAGATCGTTGCTGTTCATCGGTAAGCCCTAAACGATCTACATTTTGCTGGCCTTGAGATTTAGCTTCTTGACTTTTTTCAGGGGCGACTGCGGCCTTTTCCTGAGCCTGAACACCAACTGAAAACAGTGATGATAACAGGATTGCTGACAAAATAAGTTTTACATTTTTCATTTTATATCATGTTTATTTTATAACCGGTGCTTTGAATTGACAAGCTCCAAAAAGTTTAACGCCGAAAGGTAAAAAAAATTACACCATTTCCAAATAGTGTAGCCCGGATAGTAACGGCATCCTTTTGTGACCGTGCGTAGTTCGACGGTTCAGTTCTCTCGCTGTCACAAAAGATAAAGTGGATAGCCGGAAACAGCTCCTGAAAAAAAACAATCCTTTGCTCGAATCGCTATAAATAAAGGTTTTTCTTTGAATTTTAAAGTGCCTTTACTATCTTTCGCCTTCCAATAGTGGAAACTAGTTAATGAACCTTAAACATTTTAGAAAATGTTAGAAGAAAAGAATGATAGCCTGCACGATGCAGATGGAAATTTAGAATCGGCATTGCAGGAAGTGCAAGCTATTGAGAATAAAGACACTAGCAAGTCGAAAAAAGCAAAGACGGAGTCGATCCCAGATGCGGAAGTTTCCGAAGATTCAACAGAATCGGCCAATGCCGAAGAAGTTGCGATTGAAGACGAAATGGACAATGCAACAGCAGCTGATGAAGAGATTGCACTTGAAGAAGAAGTCTTGGCAGAAGAAACTCCAATTGAAGAAGAAGTGGCGTTAGCAACAGAAACTGAGCATGATGTTGTTCCTGAACCCATAGTCATTGAAGCATTAGCCACGGTTACTGAAACCCAAACAGAAGAAATTACTGCGTCCGAAACGGCCGAAGATACTATAGAAGTTCCTGAAATTGAGGAAACTTCACCAGAGAATAGCACGAAAGAAGCAGCTTCAGAGGAAGCGCCAATACCAACCGCTTCAAAAACAGAGGATCACGAAGCTATTACTGCTATCGCTGATGTGAACGCTGCCGAAAGCGAAGATGAAACGGTGCGCCACGATATGCCAATGCTGGATTATGAAACCATGTCGATGGATACTTTGGTCACCGAATTGGAGTCGCTCGTAGCATCTGAAAAAGTAATGGCTGTAAAAGACCATGTTGAAGAATTGAGAAAATCATTCCTAAATAAGTACCATCATTTTATTGATGAGAAAAAGGATGAATTTCATGCTGAAAATCCAGAAACTACGGAGGATTTTCATTATCATTTGCCATTAAAAACGAAATTTGATCAGCTTTATAATCAATACAGGGACCGTAAGACGAAGCATTTTAAAAG
>JBBRXW010000221.1:0-4310 GCA_038238295.1 Flavobacteriales bacterium
GTACTGGCCTACTCTACCGTAAGTTTTAAAGAACCGATTTCCGAAACGGTCAACCTCAACAAAACCATCGAAGGTGTTGTGAATGATCTCGAACTAGCAATTATCCAAAAGGAGGCGACCATCAATTACAACAATCTTCCGGATGTGAATGGAATCCCACTTTTATTGTCTCAGTTATTTTACAATCTTATTAATAATGCGCTCAAATTTGCGAAGGAAAATGTTCCTCCTGTCATCTCGATTACTAGTGAAATTACACAGCAACGACAGCAAACAGGCAAACCACTTCCGTATTATCATATCACGGTTACCGATAATGGCATGGGATTTCATCAAGATTATGCGGAAAAAATTTTCGGTATTTTCTCCCGACTGAACGCGAAAGACAAATACGAAGGTACTGGCCTTGGACTAGCACTTTGCAGAAAAATAGTCTACCGTCATAACGGTGCAATCTATGCCGAAGGTACTGAAGACCAAGGGGCCATATTTCATATCTTGCTTCCTATGAAAAGTTAAGGGAATATTTTTTTTATAATTTGAAACAATAGTGTGCTAGGCATTCGTGTCTTTTCGATTTTATTCCTTTACATATGGAAACAATTATTGCTTTGGATGGCACCTTAGAACTTCAAACTTCGAACAGCTATAAATAAAAAACCATCCGCTTAGGATGGTTTTTTTATATGCTGAATTTTTATTTATTAGTCAAAAACTTCAAAATCATCCCCGTCAAAACTGGCAAATACCATACTCGGAAAAGAGTCCTGGTGAAACATGTTGCCATCCGCATCAATCGCGATCGCGCCGGCGAAACCTTCATAAGGCAACAACTCGTCGAATGTTTTGGCGAAAGCGTCTTTTAAAGTAAATCCATCCGTAACACGGGTAACAATTTTCGCTGCTGTCGCATTGCTGACAATATCTTCTCCGACTCCGGTCAAACTCACACCACAGTATTCGTTGGCATAATTTCCGGCAACGGTAGCCGAATCAGATATTCTTCCTGGAATCTCAAAACCTTTTCCGCCAGTAGAAGTTGCTGCAGCCAATTTCCCATTGCTGTCTAAAGCAACACAGCCAACAGTTCCTATTCTGCTAGCTTCCAGCTTCGCTTCGTATTCGGCTCGGCGTTGTGGAATTTCCGTCGAGAATTTTTCAAAACCATGCTGTCTTGCAAAGTTCGTGGCACCACTTCCACCTAAAACCTTGTCGTCATATTGCAGCAGCACTTCCGCCACTTGAATCGGGTTTTTGACTTCTTCGATATTAATCACGCCACTCATTTTCTGCGATGTGCCATCCATCAAGGAAGCACTCATGCGTATTTTTCCATCGCTCTGAATCTGAGAACCGATACCGGCATTAAACAAGGCATCATCTTCCAATAAAGTGACTGCATATACCACCGTCTCGACAGCCGAATGCGTTTTCAAAAAATGATACGATTGCTTAACAATGCGCTCTAGCGCTTCTTGCTTCGCGACTTTGGTTTCGTGATTCGTTGCTGATTCGGAGAAAAAACCACCATGAATAATAACTTTCATTGGGATTTGAAATTTTTAAATTAAGATTTAAAATTTATACATATTGCGACGACTTAATCGTCATCTTAAAAGTAGTCAAATCAAAAGTGTCGTGTATACTCAAAACGTGTGTCACCAAATGGTTGATAGAAATCGGTTGTCCTAACTCTACTTGTGTTAAGTTGGTATCTTTGATTTCCCTGCCATCGACCAAAATCACCAGCCCGGAACCAATCGCTTCCATTTTATGGTTGTGCGTAATCAGCAAACCGGTATCTTCACCAAGGCCAATACCTAACACTTTCGGGTTGCCAACAACTGCTTGAAACAAACGTCCGATACGACCGCGTTGCACAAAATGCGTGTCGATAATCACACCGTCAATCAATCCCAAACCACTCGTAATTTTCACTTCACCCTTCAACAATGCTTCACTACTACTGCCTTGGTAAATCATATTATTCGATGCCGCCGCAGCGCCTGCAGAAGTACCGGCGTAAATGAATTCCTCGTTTTGGTATTTGTCTAAAATAATATCATGAAAAGCAGTTCCACCCAAAATCGATGTCAATCGCAATTGGTCGCCACCAGTAAACATCACCACATCGGCTTTGCGCAAACGCTCTAGAACGTCCGGCTCAATTGCCTGCTCGCGCTTTTCGATATGCAGCACATCCACGTTGTCAGCACCTAAGTAATGCAAAGCCTTAACATATTCCGGTCCGATTTCACGTGGTATTTTCGAAGCCGTTGTCACGACTTCAATGCGTGATACCGCTTTATGCTTCGACTCGTCGATGATTCTTTTTAAAATTCCCGCCTCAAAAAAATTCAGATTCTTGGCCGCCGTTTTATCAATATCCGTTTCGGTAAAACTTCCTTTGTCAACAGCACCGCCGATGATAATTAATTTTCCTCGTATGTTCATTTGGTAAAAATAACCAAAAATTGAAATCCACCAAAGCTATTTTTCTTTTTCGGAGCAAATGTTTTCCCGTTCTTTTCAACAATCTTCCCGCTTTCGCTTTTATCTTTGTTCGTACCTCACAAAGGATATCAGCTCTATCGGGGCTAGTTTGGGAAGCTGCATTTTTCCATCAGGGCGTCCTAAAAAATTGAGTATCAATTCCATGTATCGCCATATCTTCAAAAGAATAAAATAAATTTTGTCAAACCGGCTAAAAAATCTATTTTAGTAAACCAATTCTTCTTACATTTAACAAATTCATTAGCAATAACAAAACAATTCGACGAATTACATTCCCATGAAAATATTAAAAGTACAAGCGCTCCGTGGACCAAACATCTGGAGTGTTCAACGCAAAAAACTCATCCAAATGCGTTTGGATCTCGAGGAAATGGAACAATTTCCTACCAATAAAATCGACGGTTTCCGCGAACGCATCGAAGCCATGTTTCCCACCATGATCGACCACCGTTGCTCAGAAGGCGTCCGAGGTGGCTTCTTTTCCCGCATCGAGCGCGGCACCTGGATGGGGCATGTCATCGAACACATCGCCCTCGAAATCCAAACCCTCGCCGGCATGGAAACCGGTTTTGGAAGGACACGCGAAACCAAAACTCCAGGAATCTACAACGTAGTTTTTAGCTATACTGAAGAAAACGTCGGGATGTTTGCCGCCGAAAGTTCCGTCAATATTGCCGAAGCATTAATCAAAGGAGTAGAATACGATCTGGAAGGTGATATCAAAAAAATGCGTCAAATCAGGGAACGGGTGCGCCTCGGTCCATCCACCGGAAGTATCGTCGAAGAAGCTGTTGCCCGTGATATCCCATGGATTCGTTTGGGAACCAACTCGCTAGTGCAATTAGGGTATGGCGTCAATCAGATGCGTTTTCAGGCCACCATTACCTGCAAAACCAGCAACATAGCCGTCTCTATTGCCTGTAATAAAGAAGAAACAAAACGCATGCTCGATATGGCTTCCATTCCTGTAGCCAGTGGAAACATCAGCGTTGATGAAGAAGATTTGGAAGCCTGCATCAAAAAAATTGGCTACCCAATCGTTATCAAACCACTAGATGGCAATCACGGAAAAGGCGCATCGATCAATGTGAACACCTGGGAAGATGCGGTGGCCGGATTGGCCTATGCACAGACATATAGCCGTCGGGTAATCGTTGAAAAATTCATTACCGGATTCGATTTCCGCGTTTTGATTATCGATAATAAATTAGTGGCCGCTGCCAAAAGAGTTCCGGCAAACGTCGTCGGAAACGGAAAAGATACGATACAACAACTCATCGATACGATCAATCTTGACCCACGCCGTGGGTACGGTCACGAAAATGTACTGACCGAAATTGATGTCGATCGTGACACGACAGACTTACTGGAAAAATTAAATTATACGCTAGAAACAGTTCCTAAAAGTGGTGAAACGGTTTATCTAAAATCGACCGCTAATCTAAGTACAGGTGGAACTTCCGTAGACGTTACCGACATGATGCATCCTGAAAATGTTTTCCTTTGCGAACGCATTTCCCGTGTTATTGGTCTCGACGTATGCGGTGTTGATATCATGGCGGAAAACCTAACCCAACCATTGAAAGAAAATGGCGGCTGTATTTTGGAAGTCAATGCGGCACCTGGTTTTCGTATGCACTTAGCGCCATCGGAAGGGCTGCCTAGAAATGTTGCTTCTCCAGTAATCGATATGTTATATCCACCAGGAAAGCCAAGCCGCATTCCAATTATTGCGGTGACCGGAACCAATGGTAAAACCACCACGACTCGGTTGTTAGCCCATATCGTTAAGAACA